>NZ_JBDIUY010000023.1:0-83133 GCF_040212315.1 Brevibacterium litoralis
GGGGCGGACCCCACACGGGTCCGCCCCGGCTCACGCCGTGTCCGGACACGGGCACGGTCCGACCACAGGACGACAACAGGAGACACCTGACGTGAAGCGATCCATCCGCCTTCTCGCCCCCGCCCTCGCCGCGGGCGCCGCACTCACCCTCACCGCATGCGCCGGTTCCGCCGGCAGCACCGGGGGTGGGGCCACCACCGGTGACGGCGCCGGATTCGAGTACGGAGCGAGCCAGGAGGAGGTCGACGCGGCGATCGCGGACCTCGACCCGGTGGCATGACCGCCGTGATCGGTGGCAGCGCGGACGCGGTCGCCCAGGCCAAGGCCGCCGGTGGCACCGTCCAGGCCTTCGACGAGGACGTCCAGTCCGCGATCGGTGAGCACTCCACCTCCCTCATCGAGGCCGGTGTCGAGAACGGTGTCCTGCCCGCGGACATCACCACGCAGATCGCCGACGGAGTCGCATACTGGCAGGAGGAGTTCGCCGGGGTCGGTTACACCGACCAGGGTGACCTGTCCGACTTCGACGAGTGGTACGAGACCGACACGGACTACATGCCCTACGCCGAGATGCAGTACCTGCGTTCGGGGATCAACCACCGCCCCGAGTGACCCGCTCCATCCCCACCGTCACACCGACCGTCACATTCCAGAGGAGATACGTCTTGACGGACACGACCACCCGCCGGGGCCTGCGCGCCCTGACCACCCGCAGGGCCGGTGTCGGCCTCGCCGGCGCCGCCGCCCTCACCCTCGCCCTCACCGCCTGCGCCGGCGGTGTGAGCCAGTCCGGCGGTAGCGCCGGTGGCGGCACCGGCTACGAGCCGGGCGCCTCCCAGGAGGAGATCGACGCGGCCCTCGCCGACCTCGACCCCATCACCATCACCTACCAGCCCTCGGCCGCGTCCGAGGCGTCCGTGCAGTCGCCCTCGGGCACCGTCCTGCGCGACGCGATCGAGGAGCGTTCCGGCGGCAAGATCACCGTCGACACCGTCTGGGGTCAGGCGATCGCCGGCTACACCGAGGTGCACGAGGCTCTCGCCGACGGCCGTGTCGACCTCGCCTACACCCTTCCGGTGTACCTGCCGCAGGAGTACACCGCGGCCAACGCCCTCGGTGACGCCATGTCGACGCTGCCGCCCTCTCCCTACGTCGGCGAGATGGTGACGAACGCAGTGGCCACCTCGGTCGCCTGGGACACCCCGGAGATCATCGACCAGTACGAGGAGAAGGGCATCAGCCCGATCGCCCCCGTGGTCGCCTCGGGCGGCTACTACAACGTCTGCTCGGACCCTGTCACGGACATCGACGGTCTGCAGGGCAAGCAGGTGCGGATCGCCAGCTCCTCGCAGCACTCCATGGTCCAGGACCTCGGTGCCTCCCCCGTCTCGATCGAGTACGTCGAGACCTTCGAGGCCCTGCAGCGTGGCACCGTCGACTGCACCCTCGCCCAGCTGGTCCCGAGCGCCGAAGGCGGCATCTTCGAGGTCGCCCCGCACATCTCCTACTTCACGGACACGAGCGTCTCCCGAGCCCCGGGTGCGCTCCTGGCCGGGTCGTCCTTCGACTCCCTGCCGCTGGCCTACCAGCAGGTGATCTTCGACTCCTACGCCGACTACTTCCACGGCCAGATGCACACGACGATCGGCGGCAACGCCCACGCGGTCGGGATGTCCAAGGAGGCCGGTGGTGAGATCCAGCCCTTCGACGCGGAGGTCCAGGACACCGTCGCCGAGTTCAACACGACCCTGCGCGAAGAGGTCGACGCCGCCGGTGAGGGCGGCGAGGGCCTGGTCGCCAAGGTCGACGAGGCGACCGCGCACTACACCCAGCTGGTGAGCGAGCTCGGCTTCGAGGACTCCGGTGCCACCGAGGACTTCGACGAGTGGTTCGACCCCGAGACGGACTTCCGTCCCCTCGGCGAGGCGGTCTACGAGGAGGCACTCCTTCCCCACCGCCCGAGCTGATCCGACCTGACGTGAACGCCACCGGGCCCGGTCTGTGTCCTCGGACACAGACCGGGCCCGGTGACGTGCGTGCGGGACTACACTCCCTGACGGCCGTCTGCACACCGGTGGCCCTTGTTTGTACACAACCGTCAGGAGTCCTCGTGACCGTCCCCTCGCCGTTCCGTCCTCACCGCGCCGCCGCGACACGGCCCCGGACCCGCCGCACGACCGCGATCCTCGCCGGTTCCGTCGCCGCCGGCATGGTCCTCACCGGCTGTGCGGCCGGCGTGGGATCCGGAGGGCAGGGCGCCTCGGCCGCGGAGGACGGCACCGACTCGACCGGATACGCCTGGGGCGCCCCGCAGGCCGAGGTCGACGCGGCCCTCGACGACCTCGACCCGATCACGCTGACCTACCAGCCCACCGCGGCGAGCGGGGAGTCGATCATGGCGCCCGGCGGCACGGTACTCGCCGAGGCGATCGAGGAGCGCTCCGGCGGGAAGATCGAGGTCGACGTCGTGTGGGGCCAGGCGATCGCCGGGTACACCGAGATGCACGACGCCCTCGCGGACGGCCGCGTGGACCTCGCCTTCACCCTGCCCTCGTACACCCCGGCCGAGTACGCGAGCTTCGACGCGATCGGCACAGCGATGTCGGAACTGCCCACCTCGCCCTTCGTCGGCGAACTCGCGACGAATGCCGCCGGCATCGACCTGGCGTGGAACACGCCCGGTGTCCTCGCGGACTTCGAGGCACAGGGGCTCGTGCCGCTCATCCCGCTCATCGCCTCCGGCGGGTACTACACGATGTGCTCGGAGCCGGTGTCCTCGGCGGCGGACTGGGACGGCCTGCAGGTGCGGGTCGGTTCGGCCGCGGCGGACAAGCAGGTGCGGAACCTGGGCGCCTCGCCGGTGTCGATCAGCTTCCCGGAGACGTACGAGGCGCTCCAGCGCGGCACCGTCGACTGTGACCTCGGGCAGTTGATCCCGAACGTCGAGGCGGGCACCTTCGAGGTGGCGCCGCACATCGGCTACACGACCGATCACAGCTTCTCGCGGTCGGCCGGTGCCTACCTGGCCGGGCAGACCTACTCCGAGCTGCCGGTGGCCTACCAGCAGGTCGTCTTCGACTCGATGGTCGCCGCCTTCGACGGCCAGATGCAGGTGTCCGTCGGCGGGAACGCGCAGGCCGTCGCCGCGGCCAAGGACGCCGGGGGCACGATCACCGAGTTCGACCAGGACGTCCAGGACACCCTCGGGGAGCACGCGGCCGGGCTCGCCGCGACCGCCGGGGACGAGGTCGGTGAACCGGAGCTGGCCACGGACCTCGTCGAGGCGGGCGAGACGTGGACCGCCCGGGTCGAGGAGCTCGGCTACACCGACGGTGGCGGGTTCCCCGAGCTCGACGAGTGGTACCCCGAGGACACCGACTACTCGCTGCTCGGCACGGAGATCTTCGAACAGGTCATGCTGCCGCACCGCCCGGGCGCCTGATCAGGCCCGGGCGTCGGATCACACCTCCTGGCGCAACACCGTCTTCTGGATCTTCCCCGTACCCGAACGTGGGAAGGCGTCCTTGACGATCACGTCCTTGGGCAGCTTGTACCGGGCGAGCTTGCCGTCGCAGAAGTCCCGGATCTCGTCGAGCGTGGGCGGGGTGTCGGTGTCGGTGTCGGTCGTCGGCACGATGATTGCCACCGGCACCTCGCCCCACCTCTCGTCCGCCCGGCCGACGACCGCGACCTCCGCGACCTTCGGATGCCAGGCGATGACGTTCTCCAGCTCGGCGCAGTAGATGTTCTCGCCACCGGAGATGATCATGTCCTTGACCCGGTCGACGACGTAGAGGAACCCCTCCTCGTCCTGTCGGACCAGGTCGCCGGAGTGGAACCACCCGCCGGCGAAGGCCTCCGCGGTCGCCTCCGGCCTGTTCCAGTAGCGGCTCATGACGCCCGGTCCGCGGTAGACGATCTCGCCCACTTCACCGGGCGCGACGTCGATCAACTGCTCGTTGCCGTCCGCGTCGACGTCGACGATCCCCGGCTGCACCACCCGGATGCTGAAGTTCCGGTCCGGCACACCCACGCTCCCGAGCTTGCGCACCGAGTCCTCGTGACTGAGCGACACCCCGGAGGCCGAGGTCTCCGTCTGCCCGAAGGCCGCCTGCGAGCTCGACCCGGGGAAGGTCGCGGTCATCTGTTCGAGGAGCGCCTCGGTCGCGGGTGCCGCGCCCCAGCTCCAGAACTGCAGGGACACGTCCCGCGGGTTCCGGCCCTGCTCGTCGGCGAGCATCTGCCACTGCGCGGGCACCATGAAGGTCCGGGTGACGCCGTGGGCGGCCATGACGTCGAGCAACCCGCCCGCGTCGAACCCGCTGGACGGGGTCACCACGCACCGGGCGCCGTTCGCGAGCGAGGTGGTGAGCACGTTGAAGGCGGCGATGTGGAACATCGGGCTGCCGATGAGCACCGAGTCCCGCCCCGGCACGTACCCCCAGGACGCCGAGGACCGCATGGTCGTCGACAGGAAGTTCGAGTAGCTGAGGACCGCCCCCTTGGGCCGTCCCGTCGTCCCCGAGGTGTACATGATCGCCTGGTCGTCGTCGAGCGCGGGCACCGCCGGTGCGGGGACGAGCAGGTCGTCCCCCGCTCCCGAGGCGCCCTGCCCTCCGGTGCCCGACTGCCCTGCGCTGACCGCGTCGAGGTCCAGCAGGGTCGGCTGCGTGGCCGGCGCGGTCGAGGCCGGTGTGCCGGGAGCGGCGGAGCCCTGCTCCTCGTTCGCCGCCAGTGCGGCCTCGACGGTGGCACGGCGTTCCTCGTCGACGACGACGGCGACCGGTGCACTGTCGGCGAGGATGTAGGCCACCTCGCCGGCGGCCAGCCGGAAGTTCACCGGCACGATGATCGCGCCCAGGTACTGCGCGGCGTAGACGACGACCGCGTAGGTCGCGCAGTTGCCGGCGACGATCGCCACCCGGTCGCCCGGGCGCACACCGGTGGCGGCCAGCCGGGCGGCCGCCAGACGAATGCGGTCCCAGAACTCGGCATAGGTGAGGGTGGCGGCGGTGCTGCCGGGAGCGGAGGGCGCCTCGGCGGCGGGGTCCGTCGCGGCGGACGCGGGGTCGGCGTCGACGAGGGCGATCGAGTCGGGGATCTCGTCGGCGTGCCGGACGATCCCGGCGATCGGCAGGTGGGTGCGGGAGAGGTGCAGACCCAGGGTGGGGTCCAGTGCGGGGAGGGCGACCACGGCAACTCCTTCGTTGCGGACGGCGGCTGATGCACGCCCTATCTTAACGGACGTTCAATCACCTGGCCCGGGTGTCCCGGACGGCGGACACCGCCATCCGGGACGCCGCCGGTCACAGGACGCGGTCGAGTGCCCGCTTGAGGTCGGCCCAGAGGTCGTCGACGTGTTCGATACCGACGCTCAACCGCACGAGTCCCTCCGGGACGGAATGCGGTTCCGCGTCATGGCGCCGACGGCGTTCGATGAGTGATTCGACGCCCCCGAGCGAGGTCGCCGGGGTCCACAGACGGACGGTCTCGCAGAGCTCCTGGGCCTGGGCACCGGTGGGGAGGACGAGACACACGACCGCACCGAAACCGGTCATCTGGGCGGCGGCGCGGGTGTGCCCGGGGTCGTCGGGCAGACCGGGGAAGCGGACCTCGAGGCCGGGCATCTCAGCGAGGCGGTGGGCGAGTTCGAGGGCGTTCTCCTGCGAGCGCTCGACCCGCAGGGCCATGGTCCGCAGGCCGCGCAGGCCCAGCCACACCTCGAAGGGACCGGCGATCGAACCGCGGATGGTCCGGTGACCGTGCAGGCGTTCCCGCAGAGCGGGGTCACGGGTGACGGTCGCGCCGAGGACGACGTCGGAGTGCCCGGCGATGTACTTGGTCGCGGAGTGGACGACCACGTCCGCGCCGTGGTCCAGGGGCCGCTGGACGAGCGGGGTGCAGAAGGTGTTGTCGACGACGGTGAGCGCGCCGGCCTCCTTCGCGTGGCCGAGAACGGCCGGGAGGTCGGCGACCTCGAGCATGGGGTTCGTGGGACTCTCGATCCACAGGAGGGTGCCGAACTCGTCGACCCCCGTCCCGATCCCCTGTTCCTGCGCCCGCTCCACCGCCCGGCCGACCGCGGCCTTCACCGCCGCGGTGTCGGCCATGTCGACGGGGACGAGTTCGAACCGACCGGTCGCCGCCGTCTGCTGGGCCCCGGACAGGGTGCCCAGATAAGCGTGCACGGGCAGCACGACGGTACCGCCGGGGGCCACGAGATCGAGCGCCGCGGTGATGGCCGCGAGGCCGGAACCGAACACGAGGCCGGGCAGGTCACTGCCCTCCAGCTGTGCGAGGAGGGACTCGAAGGGGTCCCAGGTGGGGTTGCCCTGCCGGGCGTAGCCGTACTCGCCCGGCTGGTCCGGACCCGTCCCGATGTACGTCGAGGTGAGCGTGATGGGGTGGTTGAGGGGGGCGTCGTGCCGCCGGTCAGGGCGAGCCGCCTCGACGAGCAGGGTCTCGGGGGCGAGATGATCCGGGCCGGGGACCGTGTGCGCGGGGGACTGGGGATCCTGGGTACTCATGCGGTGAATGCTAGTGCCGTACGCACCCGGGGCCGCACGCACTCCCACCGTCCGGACGTACCCCTCACGAGAGGGGGCGGCCGAGGGCGATGGAGACGAAGTCGGCCGCGAGCGCGGACGGCTTGCTGCCCGGCGCCCACACGGCGCGCAGGTTGCGGGAGAGGTCGACCTCGGGATCCACCGCGAGGACGACGAGGTCCCCGCTGCGCACGGCGTCGGCGAGTGCCACGCGGGACAGTGCCACGGGCGCCAGGCCTGCCGTGGCCGCGACCTTGCAGGCGGCGTTCGACCCGAGTTCCTGCGCGATCACGAGTCCCCCGAAGCCGTCCAGCGCGTCCTCGACGACGCCACGGGTGCCGGACCCCTCCTCCCGGACGAGGAGCGGGAGCGCGGCGAGCTGCTCGCCGGACAGGCGCCTCGGCGGCATCCCGTCCCCGCCGGCGGGGTGGTCGCTCGCGGCCGGGAGGCCGTACCGGCGGGCCAGGGGGTGGTGCGCGGCGACGGCGATCTGCAGGGAGTCCTCGCCGACCGTCGTGTACTCGACACCCTCCGGTGCGGGGGCCGACTCGACGAAACCGAGATCCCGGGCGCCGGTGCGCAGGTGGTCGACGACGGCCGCGGAGTTCTCGACGGTGAGACCCACCTGGACCTCGGGGTGGCGAGTGCGGAAACGTTCGAGCCAGCCGGGCAGCAGGTGCTCGGCGACGGTCATCGAGGCGCTCACCTGGAGGGTGGCGGTGAGGCCGGCCCGGAGTGCCTCGGTGCCCGAGAGCAGGTGGTCGTAGCCGTCGACGACCTCGGCGGCCCAGGCGGCGAGCGCGGCGCCGCGTTCGGTGAGGCGCGACCCACGCGGCGAGCGCTCGAGGAGGGGAAAGCCCAGGTCCTCCTCGTAGAGGCTGATCATGCGCGAGGCATTGGGCTGGGCGATGCCGAGGGCGTGGGCCGCCGATCCGATCGAGGCGGTCCGGCCGGCGCCACGGGCACGGTCGATCTCGACGAGCAGCGCGAGCGTGAGGGGGTCGGGTGGGCGGGTGGAGATCCGCTGGCGCGTCGACACGTGGTGATTCTCGCACAAGAGGACATATCGGATCCATATGGGTCACCCGGCCGCCCGGTCCTACCGGGCGGGATGGAGAACCGGGATCGTGGACGGCATGTCCCGGACCTCCACGCATGTGCTCGCCTCCACGCCCGCGGACCGCGTTCGCTCGTCAGCGACGGGGACGGCGGGATCGTGGTCCCGGATCCGGCGGACGGTACCCGGACTGGCGGTCGTCGGCCTCGCGACCGCGCTGTGCATGACGCTGCAGGCCCTGCTCGGCGGCGTCCTGCCCTTCCTCAGCGCCGTCCTGCTCGCGATCCTCGGCGGGATCCTCGTGCGGAACCTGTGCCCACCCCTGCCCGCCGCACTCGGTCCGGGCGTCGATGTCGCCGCGAAGCCGCTCCTACGCACGGGTGTCGTGTTGCTCGGCGCCCAGCTGGCACTCGGACAGGTGCTCGATCTCGGGTGGGGCGTCGTGGTGCTCGCCGTCCTCGTCGTCGTCGCAGGATTCCTGGCCGCGTGGGGGTGCGGGCGTGCGCTCGGGGTCGACCGGGACCTCTCCCTGCTCATCGGCGCCGGGTTCTCGATCTGTGGCGCCGCTGCGGTGGCCGGGGCCCAGACCGTCGTGCGGGCCGGCAAGGAACACGTGGCGACCGCCGTGGCGCTCGTCGTCCTGAGCGGCACGGCGATGATCGCCCTCGTCCCGGCACTCGCCGGTCTGCTCGGACTCGAGGGCGGACGGGCCGGGGTGCTCGCCGGTGCCGCGACCCACGAGGTCGCCCAGGTCGTCGCGATCGGGGCGCTACTGACCGATGCCGCGGGCGGTGGCCCCGGTCCCGGAGGCACCGACCTCGCCGATTCCGCTCTCGACGCGGCGGTGCTCACCAAGCTCACACGGGCCCTCCTGCTCGCCCCGGTCGTCGCGGTGCTCGGGCTCGTCCTGTCCCGTGCGGTCGGCCTCGGGCCCGCGCGGGACGGGAGACGGCAAGGCGTGATGCGAGGGCAGGACCGAATGCATGGGCAGGGCGCCTCGGCAGCGGGGACCCGGGAGACCGCTCCGCCGCTCGTGCCGCTGTGGGTGCTGCTCTTCCTCGCCGTGGCGGGGCTGCGAACCCTCGGCCTGCTGCCGGGGTGGGCCGTCGACCTCGCGGCACTCGGACAGACGGTGTGCCTCACCGCGGCGATGTTCGCCCTCGGACTCGGCGTGAGCGCACGGTCGCTGCGCACCACGGGGTTCCGACCACTGGTTCTCGCACTCCTCGTCACCGCGGTCGTCACCGCCGTCGCGACGGCAGGCGCCCTGCTCCTCGTCTGATCCGGAAACCGTCGACCGGGCCTGAACGCGACCCACCGCACGAAACGCCGGACGCAGTCGTCGGAAACTGACACTCCCCTGATAGTTTTTCGTCCATCACGCACAGGAGGACGGCGCCGTCGCTCTAGCGTGCACCCGGTGCGACCGGCGGTTCGAGTCCCGCCGCGCACCGACCGGCACCACAATCCCCGTCCGACAACCCCGTCGCACCCGCCGGTCCACCCCGCCACACGGCAGTCCGCTCAGTCCTGGGGCTCGCCCGTCCTGTGGCAGGAGTGGGTCGCGCCCGGGTGACCGACCCGAGGAGACCTCGTGGCCACACAGATACTCGCAGTACTCGTCTTCGTCGCGGTGTTCGCGATCGGCGCCGTCCGCGGCGTCCACATCGGCATCCTCATGATCGCCGGCGCCTCCGGGACAGCGCTGCTGCTCAGCGACATGACCCTCGACGACGTCGTCGCCGGATTCCCCCTCAGTCTCATGGTGCTGCTCACCGGTGTCACGTACTTCTTCGCGATCGCCCAGAGCAACGGGACGGTCGACACCCTCATCGACAAGGCACTCGCGAAGGTCGGCTCGAACGCGGTCCTCCTGCCCCTCGTCTTCTTCGTCATCACCGGTGGCATCGCGGCCATGGGTGCACCGCTCGCCGGTCTCGTCATGATGCCCGTCGGCATGCAGGTGGCCCGCCGCTACAACGTCGACTTCGCGCTCATGGGCCTGGCGATCTGTTTCGCCATCGGCGCCGGCGGGTTCGCCCCCACGAGCCTCTACGGCATCGTCACCTACGGCACCGCACACGATGCGGGCATCGCCCTCAACCCCTTCGTGCTGTGGGGCATCACGATCGCCACCTACCTGCTCATGCTCATCGGCGCGTACCTGCTCTACGGTCGGGAGGCCTTCCGGAACCGTGGCCGCACCCCGTTCCACGTGAACCCGCACCTCGCCGAGGCGGACGCTCCCGGCAACCACCCCTTCGAACGGCAGACGGCCATCTCCCGTGGGGGCGCCTCGGCCGCGGACATCGACTTCGGGGAGGACGACGAGGACGCGGCGAAGTTCGACGAGTCGACCGCTTCCGGTTCGGGAGCGGGTTCGGGCGATTCCGAGGACGGCACCATGCCCGGCGCCCTGGCCTCCTTCGGTTTCGTCCAGTGGCTCACCGTCGCCTTCATGGGCGTGCTCATCGCCTCCGTCGTCGTGCTCGCCGCGCTCGGCCTCGACCCGGACATCGGCCTCATCTGTTTCGGGCTCGCCTCGATCCTCACCCTCGTGGACCCCGGCACCGCCAAGTCCGCCGTCGGCAAGATCGACTGGTCGACCGTGCTGCTCGTGGGCGGCATCATCATGTTCGTCGGCGTGCTCCAACACATGGGTGCGGTCGACATGCTCGGCAATGCGGCGAAGTCGATCGGGTCCCCGCTCGTCGCCGCCTTCGTCCTGTGCATGATCGGTGGTCTCGTCTCGGCCTTCGCTTCGACGACCGGCATTCTCGCCGCGCTCGTCCCGCTCGCACTGCCCCTGGTCGCCGAGGGTGACCTGCCCGGCTGGGCGCTGCTCGCCGCTCTCGGTGTCTGCTCCGCGGTCGTCGACGTGAGCCCCTACTCGACCCTCGGCGCCACGACCGTCGCCACCGCGCCGGAGGAGGCCCGCCAGCGCCTGGTCGGCATCCTCATCCGATTCGGCCTGTCGATGGTCGTCGTCGGACCGATCCTGCTCGTCGGTGGTCTCGTGTTCCCGGCGATGCTCGCGAGCTGAGGTCGGGTCGCCCGGCCTCCCCGCTCAGCCGCGCCCGGGGTCCGCACCCGGATACACGTCGTCGTCGCGTGCGGGGAGTCCGTCCTCCGTCACGGCCGTGAGGTTCCTGAGGAACCGGAGGACCGCCGCCCGTTCGGTGGAGTCGAGGTCCGCGGCGACGACGAACCTCCGGGAGTGGTCCCGCCCGACGGTCGACCACGCCGCCTGCCGTGTCCCCTCGCTCACCTCGACGACGGTGCTCCTGCCGTCGTTCGGATGGGGACGTCGGACGATGTGTCCTCCGGCTTCCAGACGGCGGAGGAGCTTCGTCGTCGACGGCATGGTGATGCCCAGGTGCTCGGCGATCGCCACAGGGGTCGCCACTCGACGGTGATTACCCATCGCGAGGAGGAAACGGACCGCCGCCATGTCGGTCTCCCCGAGTTCCATGTACCGCCGGGACGCTTCCCGCGACCTCCGCTCGGCGGAGTGCCAGTCACGCAGGGCTTCGAGCACGGCGACGGCGCCGGCGATCCTCTCCGGCTCCATCCCCGCCAGATCGACGTGACGTCTCGCGGGGTCGAGCACGCGGGGATCCATCATCGACGGATCAGACTGGTGCCGCGGTACTGCTTCCGAATCCACGGCAGGAGTCTATGCCGCGGCATCGCGGGAGACCGACTTCACCTCACCGATTCCACCCCCATCCTAATCCTCAATCAGGAATCCTTGGTGAGGAGGACGTGTAGTCTTCGAGAAGATACTTAGCCAGGCTCACCATCATCTCGCTCCCGGCCCCGGAAAGGTGCTCCGATGACCGCTCCACGCCTCACTCCCCTTTCGTCTGTGACGCGGTGGACGCGGGTTCTCGTCCCCGCCCTTCTGATCCTTGCCTGGACCCTCTCCGCGGGGCTCGGAGGACCTCTGTTCGGTCGTGTCGACGAGGTGTCCTCGAACGACCGAACGGCGTACCTGCCTGATTCCGCCGAGGCTACGGCCGTCGCCGAACGCCTCGCGGGTTTCCGCACCTCCGAGACGATTCCCGCGATCGTCGTCCTCGGCGCCGAGGACACTTGGGACGACTCCACACGGAAGGTCGTGGACGACCGGAGGAACGAGGTCGACGCACTCGAGGTCGTCACCGGGGAGCCCTCTCCCGTCATCCCCTCCGAGGACGGACGTGCCCTGCAGGTGATCGTCCCCGTGGACCCGGAGGCGGATCCGGGTCGGGCCGCCGCGGAGATCCGAGACGTCTTCGCCACGGGACTGCCAGAAGGCGCCGTCGTCCACGTGACCGGTCCGGTGGGGTTCTCCGCCGACCTCTCAGCCGCCTTCTCGGGAATCGACGGGTTGCTCCTCGTGGTCGCCCTGGCCGCGGTGTTGATCATCCTCGTGGCCGTCTACCGTTCCCTGCTCCTCCCCGCAATCGTCCTCCTCACGAGTCTCTTCGCACTGTGCACCGCACTCCTCGTCGTGTGGCACCTCGCCGACGCCGGAGTGCTCCTCCTCACCGGACAGACCCAGGGCATCCTGTTCATCCTCGTCATCGGCGCGGCCACCGACTACTCGCTCCTCTACGTGGCCCGGTTCCGGGAAGAACTCACCCACACCGCGTCCCGGTGGGTGGCGACCCGCCGCGCCTGGCGGGCCTCTCTCGAACCCGTCCTCGCATCCGGCGGCACCGTCGCGGCAGGACTCCTGTGTCTTCTCCTGAGCGAATTGCGGTCGAACAGTGCCCTCGGCCCGATCGCGGCGATCGGTGTGGGTTTCGCCGTCCTCGCCGCGCTCTCGCTACTGCCCGCTCTCCTGTTCGTCACAGGGCGTGCCGCGTTCTGGCCCCGTATTCCGACACCTCGGCCCACCGGTGCCGACGGGGACCGGCTCCCGGGCGGGCCTTGGGCTCGCGTGGCAGGACTCGTCTCGCGGCACACCCGTCCCGTGTGGATCGTGACCGCTCTCGTCCTCGCCGTCGGCTGTCTGGGACTCACCCGACTCGACGCCTCGGGCGTCCCTCAGTCGGATCTCGTGCTCGGCGCCTCCGACGCCCGTGCTGGGCAGGAACTCCTCGCTGCCCACTTCCCCGCCGGATCGGGGAGCCCGGTCCAGGTCGTCGTCGACGAGGACGAGGCCGACCGTGCCGCCGAGGTCCTCCTCGACACCGCGGGTGTCGCTTCCCTCACCGTCGCTGTCGACTCCCCTGCGGGCTCCGCGCCCTTCCCCGGTGACGACCTCGGCCCGGCAGGACAGGAGGGAGCGCCCGCGCCCCTCGTCTCCGACGGCATGGTCCTGCTGGAGGCGACGCTCTCGGACCCCGCGGATTCACTCGCCGCGGAGGCCACGGTCGAGGAGGTCCGGACCGCGCTGGAGGGGCCGGCACCCTCGGCGCTCGTCGGCGGGGAATCGGCGACCGATCTCGACACCAACGACGCCTCCGAACGGGACCGGACGCTCATCGTCCCCGTCGTCCTTCTCGTCATCCTCGTGTTCCTCGTCCTCCTGCTCCGGTCCGTCGTGGCCCCCGTGCTGCTGGTCCTCTCGACCGTGCTGTCGTTCGGCACCGCCATGGGCATCGCCGCACTGGTGTTCACCCACCTCCTCGATTTCCCCGGCGCCGACCCTGCGGTGCCGCTCTACGGCTTCGTGTTCCTCGTGGCGCTCGGGATCGACTACAACATCTTCCTCATGACACGGGTCCGGGAGGAGGCCCTCGTCCACGGCACTCGGCAGGGGGTCCTGCGAGGGCTCCGCCTCACCGGCGGGATCATCACGTCCGCCGGGGTGGTGCTCGCCGCAACCTTCGCCGCTCTCGGCGTCGTCCCGGTGTTGTTCCTCGCGCAGCTCGCCTTCATCGTCGCCTTCGGCGTTCTGCTCGACACCTTCGTGGTCCGATCGCTGCTCGTCCCTGCCCTCGCGCTGGAGCTCGAGCGCGTGTTGTGGTGGCCGTCCCGTCGTATCCGATCGACACGCTCCACCACGTCCCCGACCACCCCGTGATCGTCCCCGTCGAGGTCGAACCGATCTGGGGACATTCCCCTGTGGAAGCCGTCGAGGCGCCCTCTAGGCTGGCACCATGACGGACCCCTCGCACTCCCCCGACCGCGACGCCGCACAGTCCCGTTTCGCACCCCCGGGTGAACGCCCTGTTCCTGCACCCGGACCCGCCCACACCACCGGGTCCACGTACTCCACCGGCCCCGCCGAGGCACCACCTCCGCCGTCGGCACCTCCGACCACACCCGGGACCGTCCCCGAGGGGTACGTGGCCGTCCCGGTGGATGCGGCCGGGCAGTATGCCGCGGCACCGCAGCACCCGGCGGCACCGCAGTACCCGACGACACAGCCCTACCCGGCGGGCGCCTCGGCCGCGGTGGTCCCGCGGGACCCGACGGTCCGGCGCGGACCCGTCACCGTGCGGGAACGCGCGGTCGCACCGGACCTCGCCCGCGGGTTCGCACTGCTCTTCATCGCACTGGCGAACACGCCGTTCTGGTTCTTCGGCGACGCCGCGCCGGATCCGCTGTCCGGTTCGCTCCACCCCGCGGGTTCCGGGCTCTGGGACCAGGTGGTCAACGCCTTCGTCATGATCGCGATCGACCAACGCACCTATCCGCTCTTCGCCCTCCTGTTCGGCTACGGGATGATGCTCGCCCACCGACGCCAGGTGGAGGCCGGCACGCACCCCGACACCGCCCGGAACCTGCTCATCCGCCGGAACCTGTGGCTCCTCGCCTTCGGAGGCGTCCACGCCCTCCTGTTGTTCAGCGGCGACATCCTCGGTGCCTACGGCCTCACCGGCATCATCGTCGCCGCCGCCTTCCTCAAGGTCCGCGACCGGACCCTCGGCATCTGGTTCTGGTCCCTCCTCGGCCTGCAGGTGGTGTTCGGTGGCCTCATGGTCGGGCTCGTGTTCCTCATGGGTTCCTTCGTCAGCGACCAGGACCTCGCGGCACAGACCGGCGATCCGACAGCCGGGATGATCGACCCCACCCTCCTCGACGAGGCGGCCCAGTCCAACTACTTCCTCGCGATGCTGTTGCGTCTGGGCAACTGGGTCCTCGCCACCCCGATGACCGTCCTCATGCTCACGGTGCCCACCATGTTCCTCGCCGGGATCTGGGCCGCACGGAAACACCTGCTCGAACAGCCCTTCACCCGCACCCGCCTGCTCGTCTGGACCGCGGTCCTCGGTCTGCTGGTCGGATGGGGCTCGGCCGTTCCCGGCGCGCTCGTGCACCTGGGCGTGCTCGACATGCCGCTGCTCTCGCAATCGGGCCTGCTCACCGTCTCGACGGTCACGGGCATGGCCGCCGGCCTGGGGTACGCCGCGCTCTTCGGTCTGCTGGGCGGCGCGGTCCAGGCCTCCCGGGCCCGCAGGGCCGTCCGGCGGGCGGAGCGTGGCGCACCGGTCCCGGACCACGAGCCCTGGGGCCTCCCCCGGGTGCTCGGCGCCGTCGGCAGTCGCTCGCTCACCTGCTATCTGCTGCAGTCGGTGGTCTTCGCCCCCGCCCTCGCCGCCTGGGGATTCGGTCTCGGGGACGACCTGGGCCCGGCGACGATGGCCGCCTTCGCCCTCTCCGTCTGGGCGTTCACCGTCCTCGTCGCCTGCGTTCTCGAGGCGTGCGGCGTGCGCGGCCCGGCCGAATCGCTGTTGCGTCGCCTCACCTATCGCCGGGCCGCTCGCGCCTGAGGCGCCCCACCCGGGGCCGTGGGGAGGTTCAGAGGTTCTTCTCGTACACCGCCGAGGCGACGACCAGGTCCTCCCACGACATTCCCGTCGTCTTGAAGACGAACGGCCGGTCATCGGGCACCTGCTCGCCCCCGGCTTGCACGACCTCCCGGAGAGTGAGGACGTCGTCCCAGGTGAACGTACCGTCGGCGATGGCCATCACGACGTCACCGGCCTCGGCACGGGCCGTGTGTTCCGACTCGACGAGGACCGTCGACCGCCCGAGCAGCGCGGCCGGCAGCTCCCGCTTGCCCGGGTCGTGCGACCCCATGGCGACGACCACCGCGTCGTCGGCCACGTCGGAGTCCGCGACGACCGGCTCACCTGCCGGAGTCGCAGTGACGACGAGACCCGAGGCCCGGAGCGCGGCCGAAGCCGCCTCCGATCCGAGCACCGCCTCGGCCGCCTCGACACCGAGGTCCGCGCAGTGGGCCAGGAACGACTCCCCGCGCCCGGCACTGCGGACGAGGACGGTCGCCTTACGGACCGGGAGCACGGCGAGCGCGGCGTCGACGTGCAGCGAACCCTGGATTCCGCCGCCGACGACGGTCATCTCCACACCGTCCGGGAACCGGCGGGCCAGGACGTCGGCCACACCGGCCAGCGATACGGCCGGGGTGCGCAGGTTGGTGAGAGCCACGCCGTCGAGCAGAGCGAGCGTGGCGTGGGTGTGCGAATCGAGGAGCAGGCAGCTGCCCTGGATGAGCGGGTTGTCCTCGGCCGGGTTGTCCGGGGTGACCGTGAGGATCTTGACGCCCGCGTACTTCCCGATCTCCGACGGCATGAAGAGGAACTGGCCGCGCGACAGCGGGGCGGGGATCCGGGTGGCATCCGTCCGTGGGTCGTACCCGGATCGGAGCGCATCACGCAGGGCCTCGATCGCGCCGGCGTGGTCGAGGGAGGCGTTGAACTGGTCCGCGTCGATGTGTTTCATGCCCTTTACTCTCCCACGACCCTCGGACACCGGAGTGACCCAGGTCTCCGACCGCCCACCGACACGGGTCGTCCACCGCACCCCTTACGGTCCTCCTCCACCCGATGACAGCGGGCCGCCGAGGTGGGACCATGGCCCCATGGCCGCAGAACCCCTCCTCGTCCCCCTCGACGGTCTCACCGTCCGCCTGAGCCACCTGCCGGCCGAGCGTCGGTACGTGGCGGAACTCGTCACGCCCCAGGGCAACGACTGGCACGCCCACGGCCGTGTCGGCTTCGCCTCCTATGTCGACTCCGGCCACCCCGACCACGACGCCGCCGACGCCGGGTCCGACCCGACGGCCGAACGGACCTTCGACCACACCGTCACCCACCACCGCTACGAGGGCAAGGGCATCGCCGCCGCGCTCGTCCGGTACGCCCTCGACGACACCGTCGCTGCTGGATTCCGCATCGTCCCGGTCTGCTCCTATGTCGTCTCCTTCGTCCGGGACCACCCCGACTGGGACTCCCACCTCGCCTGAGCGGCACGGGAGCACCGCCACCGCGGCGAACTCGTAAGCTCGAAGCCCGACCCCGGGGCGTCTTCGCTCCTCCGCCTTGTCCTGACGGCACTCCGGCACCGCTCACGAGGGGGTGTCCCCGCGGTCAACGGCACGTCACGGCCGTCTCACCGTCCCCGGGACGTCCGTGCGGCGTCCCACGTCGTGGAAGGTGTGACCTGACCCACCTGACCCACCCCCTAGACTGGGCGGTGTTTCCCCACGGGGCGGGTTCCGACAACCGGGCACCCGTCCTCACGACTTCGACCCAGACACGGAGGCCAGACGTGGACGTCCAGCCCATCATCGACAAGATCAACACCGGCCTGTACATCAACGGTGAGTGGCGCCCCGCCGAGGGCGGCAAGACGATCGACGTCGTCAATCCCGCCACCGGGAAGGTCCTCACCACCGTCGCCGACGGTTCGGCCGCCGATGCCCAGGAGGCCATCGAGGTCGCCGGTGCCACCCAGAAGTCCTGGGCCGCGACCCCGCCACGTGAGCGTGGCGAGATCCTGCGCCGCGCCTGGGAGCTCCTCATCGAGCGCCAGGACGAGATCGCGGCCGTCATGACCGCCGAGATGGGCAAGCCCCTGTCCGAGGCCAAGGGTGAGGTCGCCTACGGCGCCGAGTTCTTCCGCTGGTTCGCCGAGGAGGCCGTGCGCATCGGCGGCGACTACACCATGTCGACCGACGGCAAGACCCGCCTCATGATCAGCCACGAGCCGGTCGGCCCCGCCGTCCTCGTCACCCCGTGGAACTTCCCGCTGGCCATGGGCACCCGCAAGATCGGCCCGGCCGTCGCCGCCGGCTGCACCATGGTGTTCAAGCCCGCCAAACTCACCCCGCTCACCTCGCTCATGCTCGTCCAGGCCCTCGAGGACGCAGGGCTCCCCAAGGGCGTCATCAACGTCGTCACCTCGAACTCCGCCGGGCGCGTCGTCACCCCGTGGATGGAGTCGGGCATCGCCCGCAAGGTCACCTTCACCGGCTCGACCGAGGTGGGCGTGGGTCTGCTCAAGCAGGCCGCCGACAACGTCATGAAGTCCTCGATGGAGCTGGGCGGCAACGCGCCGTTCATCGTCGCCGAGGACGCCGACCTGGACAAGGCCGTCGAGGGCGCCATGCTCGCCAAGATGCGCAACATCGGTGAGGCCTGCACCGCCGCCAACCGCTTCTTCGTGCACCGCTCGGTCGCCGACGAGTTCTCGCAGCGCCTGGCCGACCGCATGGGCGCCATGAAGCTCGGCAACGGTCTGGACGAGGGCGTCGAGGTCGGCCCGCTCGTCGAGGAGAAGGCCCGCGACAAGGTCGCCGAGCTCGTCGACGACGCCGTGGCCAAGGGTGCCAAGGTCCTCACCGGCGGATCCGCCGTCGAGGGCGAGGGCTACTTCTACGAGCCCACCGTCCTCACGAACGTCGCCGACGACGCGGACATCACGACCGAGGAGATCTTCGGCCCCGTCGCCCCCGTCTTCGTCTTCGACACCGACGAGGAGGCCCTCGAGAAGGCCAACGCCGTGGAGTTCGGTCTCGCCGGCTACATCTTCTCCGAGAACCTGGAGCGCGCCCTGCGCCTGTCGGAGAACCTGGAGTGCGGCATGATCGGCCTCAACACCGGCCTCGTCTCCAACCCCGCCGCTCCCTTCGGTGGCGTCAAGCAGTCGGGCCTCGGCCGCGAGGGCGGCTCCGTCGGCATCGAGGAGTTCCTCGAGATCAAGTACGTCGCCACCCCGCGCTGATCCCGCGCGCAGGCACCCGGCGGGGTCCCTCCCCCGCTCCCGAGGCGCCCTGGTCTTCTCCACGACGCAACCTCATCGTCGGGGAGAAGACCAGGGCGCCTCGTACTATTGCGGGATGACCACTCCCCCTTCATCCCCCACACCCGACCACCTCGTCGTCGCCGACGCCTCGAACTCGATCATGGGGTTCTTCCCCCAGGACCATCCGCCGGCCGTCCGCGTCGCCAGTGGCGCGACCGTCCGGATCGACGCGGTCAACCAGTTCGGCGTCCACCACCCCGACGGCCCCACCGCGTACTTCGCGGAGCTCGGCGTCGATCCGGCCGACGTCCTCCCCGAGTTGGAGGACATCGCGCGTCTGCCCCGGCCCGACTTCGCCTCCGGTCACGTCCTCACCGGCCCCGTGTACGTCGAGGACGCCCGGCCGGGAAGCGTCCTGCGCGTCGACATCCTCGACATCTCTCCGCGCGTGGACTACGGCGTCAACGTCTCGGGGCACGGGTCCGGGGTGCTCCCGGATCTCCTGGAGGGCCGTCACGTGCGCCTGCTGCGGCTCGATACGACCCGGTCCCACTACGACTTCGAGGCCGGCATCCGCGTGCCCTTCCGTCCCTTCAGCGGCATCACGGCCGTCGCCCCGCCCGATTCCGCCGGTGACGTCTCCGCGAACCCGCCGGACCGGTGGGGCGGCAACATGGACATCAAGGACTTCGTCGCGGGCTCGACGCTGTACTTCCCCGTCTTCCAGCCCGGCGGCCAGTTCTGGATCGGTGACACCCACGGCGCCCAGGGGCACGGCGAGGTCAATCAGACCGCCGTCGAACACTCCATGTCGTTCACGGCACGGTTCACCGTCGAGGAGCGTCCGGCCGACCACGGCCCCCTCGAATGGCCGCGTGCGAAGGTGGCCGACCACTGGGTGCTCATGGGCGCGCACGAGGACCTCGACGTGGCCCTGGAGATCGCGGTGCAGCAGGCCATCGACTTCCTCGTCGAGTACACGGCCGGGGCCCTCGACACCGCGGCGGCCTACTCCCTGTGCTCGATCGCGGTCGACTTCGTCGTCGGCGAGGCCGTCGACGGCAACAAACTCGTCGCCGCCTACGTGCCCGACCACCTGCTCGAGGGCTTCTGAGCCCACCCACACGGATCACCTGCTGGAAGACCCGCGGTTTCACAGCGGCCCGTGAGCGCAGGTCTTTCAGCAGCCGATCTCCGTATCCGCCCTGAGGGTGGAGACGGGTGTGCCACCAAGGCGGAGGAGCGAAGACGCCCTCGTTTCAGTTCAATGAACGCTGCGGGCTTCGAGCGACGACAACGCCGGTGGTGCGCCCGTATCCGCCCTCAGGGTCAGGCGCGGCGGCGGGCGAGGAGTTCGTCGAGTCCCCCGGTCATCGCCGTCCGGGTGCGGTCGGCGCCGATCGCCGTCCGCCCGTGGTCGAGGGCGCCGGAGGTCTCCCGCGCACTGTCGGCCAGTTCCGGCCGGAAGCCCAGTTCCTCCGCGAACTCCGCCGCGATCGACTCCCGCGTGCGCGGTTCGAGGCTGAAGGAGGTCGCATCGGCCACGACCGGATCCGGTGCGTTCCGCGGTGCCTGGTCCTTGCCGACGTAGGTGGGTGTCGGCACCGGCGAGGGCTTCCAGGCCGTGTCGGCCCCGATCCGGGCGGCGGCCTTCTTCGCGTTCTCCCGGCGGGCGGCGTCCATCCGCTGCTCGAACAGACCCCGCCGGGACCCCGTCGGGACCGTCCGCGGAGTCTCCGTCGCGAGGTCGTCCCCGCCGTTCGCCTCCGGGGTCGTCGCCGCCGAGGCGCCCTCCCCGGCCCCTGCCCGCGTGTCCGCGGCAGCCGTCCGGTCGGTGGTGCCGGCAGTGCCCGCCTGCGCGGACTCGTCGGTCCGCGAGGCCCCCGCGGTCCGGCGCTTGACGCGTTCCTGCCAAGGCTTCTCGGTGCGCTCGGTGAGCAGCGGCACGCGGACGGTGTCCGTGCCGGAGATGATCGCGACCTCGTCCTCCCGGACGGAACCGGGCAGGACCACCCGGTCGACCCCGGCCTCGGCGGCCGAACCCGAGGTGGCCTGCGTCGAGGTGGACTGTGTCGAGGCGGACTGCGTCGAGCCCGCCGGCGCCGAGGTGGATCGTGCTTCGGCGGCCTTCCCGGTCGCGGCGGTCCGCGTGGTCGGGGTGGACGGTGCCCGGTCGGACGCGACCTCGTTCGAGGCCGCCTCGGCCGCGGACTTCTTCGGGACGGTCTTCCGCGCGGTGGCGGCTCGACGGGCGGCGGCCGCCCGGGCCATCGGCGAGGCGGTCCCCGGCCGGTCCTCCGCCGAGGACGCGCGACCCGAAGACTCACGACCTGCCGAGGAGGTACGACCCGACGTGGCCGCACCCTCACGTGCCGAGACAGCCGAGTCCCGCGCGCCGGCCGCACCGGACCGGTCCCGCGCCGTGACACCGCGGGGCGACACGTGCCGGGCACCCGAGGCCTCCTCGGGCTGCCGACCGGTCAGCGTCCTGATCCGGGTGTGGAGGGTGCGGAGGACGACGAAGGCGCCGGCCGCGAGTACGGCGCACAGACCCGGCAGAGCCCAGGAGACGAGGGAGAAGACGGCGAGCAGTGCGGAGACGAGTGCCGCTCCTCCGAACAGGACGACGAGACCCCCGGCGATCGGCACGGTCCGACGGACGGACCGCAACTGCTCGGACACGCCGTCGGTGTCGGCCCGGTCCACGCCCTGGTGCCCCCGACCGGCGGTCGCGGACGCGAGGCGGTCACCGTCCCGACGCCCGGACCGTACGGAACCGGCGGTGTGACGGGAGGTGGAGGGCGCCTCGGGAGCGGAGTCCGAACCCGCACGCGGGGAGCGCCCTGCTGGTGCCGACCCGGTCGACGCGGGCCGGGGACGACCGGCCGCCCGGCGGACACCGGCGGGGGCCGGGCGGGAGGGGCCGCGACCGGCGGCGGGACGGGATCCGGGGGTACCGGACCCGGGTCCGCGGGAGGGACGGCGGGCGTCGCCGGAGGGCGTCTGGTTCGAAGGGCTCATCGAGATGTCCGGACGGTCGAGGTCGGGGGAAGCAGTGAATGTGGGCACGGTGTACAGGGGACCGCTCTGGCCGACGGCGAGGGGGAGCACCTGGACGTCCTCCTCGACCGCGGACCCCACGTCGGCGACGGGCTCGGCCTCGACCTCCCGCGTGGCGCCGGGTGCGGAGAGGTCCCCGTCGATGACGGAGAACTGCGGGAGGGCGCGGTCCAGGCGGAGGCGGGGCGCCTCGGTGGCGCAGTCGGGGCCCGCCGGGGGCAGGAACGCCGCGGCCTCGGTCTCGGCGTCGAGGAGCCGGGGCCCGTCGGAGCGCAGGCAGGAACCGACTCCGGTATCCGGCCCGACCTCCTGCGCCTGGGCGGGCACCCTGTCGAGGTCCGCACGTTCGGCCGCCCGGCCGATCCGCTTGAGGAAGGAGGGCAGCACGACGGCGAACACAACTGCGAAGATGAGTGCGATCGTGATGCTCGTGTCCACGGGTACAACCCTAGGGGTGCGGACCGGATCACGATCGCATCACGACTCGCGTGTCGGACCACTTTCCGGACCGTGTCCACCGATCCCGCCCGACACGCCGTCCGGGGTCTCCTCCGTGTCGAGAGCCCAGGTCCCGGGGTCGTCGGGCCAGTGCTCCGGGTCCTCGCCGCCGAGGAGCCCCGCCGCGGCCGTCCCGTCGACCTCCCCGTCCTCCTCGGCGTGGAGGGCACGCAGGTGTTCGAGCTCACGCAACCATCCGTGCAGAAGACCGTGCGGAGCGTCCTCCCTGGTGAGGGCGAAGGTGCGGTGGTCACGCCAGGCTCCGTCGATGTGCATGAAGTTCCGGCGCACACCCTCGTCCCGGAAACCGAGCTTCTCCACGACACGGAGGCTCGCGGTGTTCTCCGGCCGGATGTTGATCTCCATCCGATGGACCCCGAGGGCGAACCAGCAGTGGTCGGTCGCGAGCGCCACGGCGGTCGGGGTGATGCCGCGGCCGGCCATCCGCCGGTCGATCCAGTACCCGAGCGTCGCGTTGAGCATCGACCCCCACTGGAAGGGGCCGACGGTGAGTTGTCCGCGCAGTTCTCCGTCGACCTCGACGGCGAAGGGGAGCATGTGCCCGCGGCGACCTTGGTCGGCGAGCATCCGGCGCATCTCGTGGAACCGGGGAGGGCCCTGGTCGGAGCCCGGGACGGTCGCCTCCCAGGGTCGCAACCACGCGGTGTTGGCCCGCCGGATCTCCGCGTAGGCGCGGGCGTCCTTGCGGTGGAAAGGACGCAGGACGATCCCGTCCGCTTCGAGGGTCACCGGCCAGAAACGCGACATGGGAGGAGAGTAGTCCCTCTCCTCCCATGTCGTGCCACCCGGGGCGCCGGGCGGCGTCGGATTCAGCGGGGGTGCCGGGGTCCGGGCGGCGTCGGACTCAGCGGTGGGGTGCCGGGATCCGGGCTGCGTCGGATTCAGCGGTGGGGTGCCGGGGTCCGGGCGGCGTCGGACTCAGTCGAGGCCCGCGACGTACTCCTTGAGCCACTCGTTGAGCTCGTCACCCAGGTCGTCCCGCTTGCCCGCGAGGATGACGTTGGCCTTGAGGTAGCTGAGCTTGTCGCCGGTGTCGTACCGGTCGCCGGAGAAGACGACGCCGTAGACGCCGTTGCCCAGTTCGTCGGCGGCCATGGTCTGCAGTGCGTCGGTCAGCTGGATCTCGTTGCCGCGGCCGGGCTTGGTGTTCGCCAGGACCTCGAAGATCTCCGGGGCGAGCACGTACCGGCCGATGATCGCGAGGTTCGAGGGCGCGTCCTTCGCCTCCGGCTTCTCGACGAGCCCGGTGATCTTCACGACCCCTTCCTCGCCGGTCTTCTCGACGGCCGCACACCCGTACAGGTGCACGTCCTCCTCCGGGACCTCCATGAGCGCGACCACGCACCCACCGGTCCGCTCCTGCACCTCGATCATCTGCGGCAGGATCGGGCAGTCCTCACCGATGAGGTCGTCGCCCAGCAGCACGGCGAAGGGTTCGTCGCTCACGTGCTGGGCCCCCTTGAGCACCGCGTGACCGAGGCCCAGCGGGTCGCCCTGACGCACGTAGTGCACGTCCGCGAGTTCGCTGGCCTCCTGCACCGCCGACAGCTTCTTGTAGTCACGCTTCTTCGTGAGCGCGTCCTCCAACCCGTCGACCTTGTCGAAGTGGTTCTCCAGAGGGTGCTTGGCCCGGCCGGTCACCATGAGGATGTCCTTGAGGCCCGCGCCGACGGCCTCCTCCACGACGTACTGGATGGCGGGCTTGTCGACGACCGGCAGCATCTCCTTCGGGATCGCCTTCGTCGCCGGCAGGAACCGGGTGCCCAGACCCGCGACCGGGATGACGGCCTTGCGCACAGAGGGGTTCTTCGTCGATGTCATGCCCGGAAGTCTAATGTGGCGGTGTGACACACCTCGTGAGAACACCCTCATGCAGGCCGGATTTCACCTGCGCGTCATCCGGTGGGCCGTCGTGACCGACGCTCGGGAACGCTTGCGCCGCGGGATCCGCGAGAGCCGCCGGGCCCGCACCGCGGCTCTCCCCGCCGCCGAGGCGCCCTCCCCCTTCACCCGCCCCCTCGCTCCTCTGCTCGCCGGGGCGGACCTCGTCGTCGGGTACGCCGCGCTGCCGGGTGAACCGGACGTCGACGCCGCGCTCGAGGCGGTCCCGGCCACCGGCGGCCGGGTGCTCCTGCCCGTCACCCACCGGGGCGAACCCCTGTTTTTCGGTCCCGCCACGCCACCGCTGTCGGCGCTGGCCCGCCGCGGGCCGTTCCGCATCCGTGAGCCGGAGGCGTCGTGGTCCGCCACCGACCTGCCGGACCTGCCCGCCTGGCGGTCCGGCCGTGTCGTCGTCCTCGTCCCGGGCCTCGCGTTCTCACCGGCCGGCGGGCGACTGGGGAACGGTGGCGGGTTCTACGACCGCACCTTCGGACCCACGGGCGTCGTCCCCCTCGACCGTGAGCCGACCGTCACGACCCTCGGCGTGTGCTGGGACGAGGAGGTCCGCGACGACGTCCCCCTGGCCGACTGGGATCTCCGCGTCGACCGGATCGTCACCGAGGCGGGGACGCGCGACCTATAATCGAGTGTTCACGTTTCGCGAAAGGATGCTCAGTGCCCACGTACACGTATTCCTGCAAGAGCTGCGGCCACGTCTTCGACGCCCGGCAGTCCTTCACCGAGGACTCCCTCTCGGTGTGCCCGGAGTGCTCGGGTGCGCTCAAGAAGGTCTTCGGGAACGTCGGCGTGACCTTCAAGGGTGACGGCTTCTACCGCACCGACTCCCGCGCCTCCGCACCCGCCGCCGACTGAGCCCTCGGCCGCCCGAGCCCGCAAGGGTGCCGGCTTCACCAGGGCGGATGCACCGGAGGTCACAGGTGGCGCACTCAAGGTCACCTGTGGACAGCGGGGGCCGAGCCGTCCACAGGCGGAAATGACCCCTTCCGGTCGCGCACGGGACCCCGCAGTCTCGGGTGGTATGACGACCTTTCTCTCCGTCCTCGCGCGGTTCCTCCACGCCCTGCCCGTCATCGGCCGCTTCGTCCCCGCGGCCACGTCCGCTCCACCACCGGCGACCCGGAGACCGGGCGCCCGGCGCACCGTCCGCCGACTCCTCGCCGCCGGGTGCCTGGGAGTGGCGACCGTCCTCGTCATCGACCTCTTCCTCCCCGAGTCCGCGGACGTCCCCGCCGTCGTCACGACACGGGACGTTCCCGCCGGCCAGGAGCTCACCGCGGCCGATCTCGAGATCCGTACCTTCACCCCGGGCACCGTCCCCGCGGGCGCACCCGCCACCGTCGCCGAGGTCGCCGGCGCCACGACGGCCGGGGTCCTCGGCGCGGGGACCCCGATCACGCCCGCCGCCCTCGTCTCCGCGGACGCCGGGGCGGGTTCCGTCCCACCCGGGATGCTCCTCATGCCACTCACGGTTACCGACCCGGCACTCGCCCAGGTCGTCTCGACCGGCCGCCACCTGCGCATCTTCGCCCGCGCGTCGAGTGCCGGCTACACCGTCCAACCGCCCTATCCGGGCGACGGGACGACCGAGGACGAGGAGGACTCCGAGGGTTCTTCCGGGGACGCGGACGCCGGGACGCACGACGCCGCCGCGGCATCCCCGTCCGGGGACACCGCGGCGGCGGGTGGGGCGACGGTCCTCGTCCCGGACACGGTCGTGACGAGCGTGACCGAACTGGGCGGCGGCGCCATGTCGACCTCCACGGGCACCGTGCTCGTCGTGCTCGTCACCGAGCAGGAGGCCGCGACGCTCTCGGCTTATCAGGCCACCGGTTTCGGTTTCGCGCTCCTGCCGACGGCCGAGGAACGCGCACCGGACTGATACCGGGGACCGGGCGGCGTCCTATTCAGGACCGCGGTGGGGTACCCGGTCCGGCCGGCGATCACGACCGCGGTCCGTCCTCGCCGAGCACCTCCTGCGCACGGGCGGAGTTCTGCTCCTTGAGGAGGTCGCGGGTCTCGATGAGCAGGTCGTCGGTCGAGGGCGGCACCTCCTCCTCGTCGGCGCCGGCCTTGCGCATCGCGGCGACCTTGTTCATCGGTGCGACGAAGACGAAGTAGACGACGGCCGCGACGATGACGAAGTTGATGGCCGCGGTGATGACGACACCCAGGTCGATGGTCGTCGTCTCGGCGAGAGCCGGACGGATGGTCCACGTCAGCGCCGAGGAGTCCGGCGAGCCGATCGCGGCGATGATCGGGTTGATGACGTGCTCGGAGATCGCCGTGACGATCGCCGTGAAGGCGGCACCGACGATGACGGCGGTGGCGAGTTCGATGACGTTGCCACGGAGCAGGAAGTCCTTGAAGCCCTGGAACATGGAGACCCTTCGCATTCGAGTGGGAGAGGAGGGAACACTCAGGAGATTACCAGGACATCAGGACCCCCTGTCGGAACCCCGGTCCTCGTCCTTCCGCCCGTTCCGCTCGTTCCGCGCCGTGGACCGGAACCTTCCGGCCACCGTGGGAGGGGCCCAGTGGGGCGGCCGGTCGGCCAGGTAGGCCGCATCGCTCGACGCACCACGGCCCGCGTCCCCGTCCGGCTCCTCCGCGCCACCGGATTCATTGCGCAGGGTCCGCTTGTAGGACTCGATCGCACGGCGCGCGGCCGCGGATCGATCATCGCCCATCCGCAGAACCCTTCCGATCGGAGTCCGCCGAGGCGCCCTCCCCGTCCTTCGTGGACGTGTCCTGCGTGGACGTGTCCTTCGTGGACGTGTCCTTCGTGGACGTGTCCTTCGTGGACGTGTCCTTCGGGTTCGTGCCCTTCACGGTCTCACCCGCCGACTCCTCGCCCTTCCCGGACGCGGGATCACCGGACCCGGCGCCCTTCCCGAGCGCACCCTGCAGGCGGGCGAGCAGGGGCCCGTCCGAGGGAGTCCCCCGCAGACCAGCGTCGAGGAGGTCCTGTTCGCGTAGCTTGCCGGTGTCGAAGAGAGGCATGACCTCGGCCTGGTCGACTGCGGCCCCACGGGTCTCGAAGTGGACGTCCCCGTCCGCCCTACCGGAGTCCTCCGCCGACCCTGCGGCACGGTCCGTTCCGTCGGTGCCGGCCTCGGCCCCTGCGGCGCCGGTTCCCGCGGGGCCTGAGCCCTTGCCCGCGGCACCCGCGAGGTCCCGCACCTCGGCGGCGGTCCGCTTCGTCTCCTGGAACCGCTTGCGGTAGCGGGCGACGGCGGAGTCGAGCACCCGCTCGACCCGGGGACTCGCACCCTTCTGGGCGAAGGCCGCCCGGAGGTGCGCCTTGATCTCCGCGTCGGAGCGGCCGATCCCGTCGGACTGGATCCAGTCGACGGTCGCGTCGATGTCCTCCTGCGCGTATTTGTGCAGCGGCAGGCCCGGGGTCACCTTGGGGCGGGTGCCCTGTCGGCCGACGACGACCGCCGCCGCCCGGGCCGCGTTGAGCACCGCCTGGGGCGAGAGGTCCTCGACGGTCTCCTTCCACACCTCGAAGATCTTCTCCGCCTGGGACTGGGGATCGACGAAGGCGTCGGTCGACCACAGGCGCTGGCACCGCCACCCGCGGCGGGCCAGGATCTCCGGGCGCAGGCGCTCGCGCTCGCGCAGGGAGGGGGTGCGGGCGTAGTCGGGTCCGTCCGTCTCGACTGCCAGGGCCATGCCCTGGTCGTCCTCGTGCGACACGGCGACCGCGAGGTCGATCCCGGCGTAGTCCTCCTCGCCGGCGACCCCCATCCGCCACAGGCGCTGGGCGATGTCGATGACGAGCGGGTCCTTCTCCTCACCGGTGACGGCCGGCCGGGTCCGGCCTCCGGCGGCGACGGCGGCCAACAGGTCCGGCAGGAGACGCGCACCGTGGGCCAGACGCCGCCGGTCGAAGTCCTCCGGCGAGAAGCAGGAGACGAGGGTGAGCTTGCGACGGGCCCGCGTGATCGCGGCGGCGAGCATGCGTTCACCACCGAGCTTCGACAGGGCGCCGAAGTCCGGGAGCACCCGGCCCTGGAGCGTCCGACCGTAGCCGAGCGAGAAGATCACCGAGTCCCGGGCCATCCCGTGGATCCGTTCGCAGTCGGTCACGACGAAGGGTTCCTTCGAGGCGTCGGTGAAGAAGGACGCCACGTAGGGGTACTGCCGGATCGCCTGCTGGATCCCGGTGGCCACCCGTTGCGCGTGCCAGGGGGTGAGCGTGACGACGGCCAGGGACTGCCGCGACCGGGTCCGGGCGTGCCGGATGACGAGGTCGACCACCCGCTGCACCTCGGCGTCGGGGCTCTCGACCTGACCGGTGGCGGTGTCCGGGGACCCGAGGGCATCGGCCACGTAGGAGAACTCCAGCCCGGGGCCCTCGTGGGTGAGCGCCGTCGGCAGGCTCGTGACCGCGTCGTCGTAGAACAGGTCGTTGACGAGGTCGACGAGTCCCGGCGGCGAGACCCGGTAGTTCATGTGCAGCCGGTGCACAGGCAGGAACTCCGCGAGCTCGGAGAAGACGCTGCGTGTGCCCTCCTCCGGGGTCGGGGTCCGGCGGTCGACGGTGACGGAGAAGTCCCGCGGGCCGAGCAGCCGGTCGTCACCGAGGGCGATCACCTGCTTGGCACGGGCGATCGCCGGGAGCACCTCGGGCACGGTGAGGCGCCCGGCGTCGGCGACGACGACGGTGTCGAACAGGGGCGCGGCGGCGAACAGCTCCGGCACCCGGAGGGGGCTGGCCATCCACACCGGGGCGATCGACGTGAGGATGTCCGGCGCCTCGGCACTGAAGGCGCGGACGTCCAGGTGGGTGGACCGCAGGTGAGCACGTGCGGCCTTCGCCTGGTCGCCGCGGTCCCCGATCGCGGCCTTCCACTTCTTCGAGTGGCTGAAACGCAGACGGTCGGCCCCGGCGGCCACGTACTTCTTGTCGCTGATCCGGTAGTCCGCGGCGACCCGGTGGAGGGCCAGTCCGTCGTGCCCGCCGACCTGCGGGTCGGCGACCGCGAGGCTCTGGAGGACCGAGGCCCAGTAGGCGAGGTCGAACTCCTGCCCGACCGCCTCGTGCGGCACCCGGCGCGCCCGCAGGTCGTCGAGCAGGGCGCCGAGCCCGGCGTCCCGCAGCGTGTCGTCGAGCGCGGTGCAGGCCGGCAGGGCCACGAGCCCGGCCTTGTCCTCACCGAGCGCCTGGAGCCGGGCCTGCAGCTCCTGGAGGTCCATCGACTCCAGGTCACCACCGTCGGGGGTCGTCTCCAGGTAGGGCGCCAGCTGCGCGAGGTCGCGGGTGATCTCCCGGTGCGCCTCGTCGGCCTCCAGCAGTCCCCGGGGCACCCGCGGACGGGTGGGACCGCCGGAGAGCTCCGCGAGCGCCTCGCGCTGCTTCTTCGCGTCGACGAGGGCGGAGTGCAGGTCGTTCACCACGACTCCGGGGCGCAGGAACTCCTTGGCCGCCTTGCGCAGGCGGCGCCGCTCCCACACGCCCATCTCAATACCCTGGGCCTTCCGGTACTCGGCGTCGCCGGTCGCGGCGATGAGATCGGTGAGTCCGTGGGAGAACACGTCCGGGGAGAAGGAGTCGAGCGTCCGGCGCACCCCGAGCAGGAGTGACAGCGCCCGCCCCCAGGCCGCGACCGTCCGTGTGGGCTCGACCTGGGCCCGCTCGAGCACCGGCTCGGCGAGCTCGACGAGACCCGGCAGCCGCTTGGCGGCCCGGGCGGCGAGCGCGCGGGCCTTCTCCGCCTCCTCGGTGTCCGTGAAACGCGCACCGAACCACACGGTGTCGGCGACGTCGAGGGTGAAGGCGCCGAGTGAGGAGTACTCCAGCAGCTTCCTCCGCAGCTCGGCCCGGCGTTCCGGGACCGCCTCGACGATCGCGGCGTCGAACCGGACCGGTGTCGAGGGGCCCGCATGATCGGCGGTGAGCGCCGCCAGGTGTTCCATCGTCGAGTGCACCGACACGCCCCAGGGTTCGCGGACCCGGTGCAGGGACTCGGTGTGCGCGAGCAGCGTCTCCCGCTGCTCGGTGAGCGTCTTCAGCAGGTCCGTGAGGTCCGGCTTCTCGGCCTTCTCGGCCGACCCGATGAGCGAGATCAGCCGCTTGTGCACGTCCGTCGTCGAATCCCGGCCGTCGACCGCGAAGTCGGGCAGGCCGCAGGAGGCCATCCGGGCGGCGAAGTCGTCGAGCGCATCGGAGTTCTGGGCGACGTAGAGGACGCTGCGTCCCATGTGGGCGAGCGTCGTCGCGACCGCGACGGCCACCTGGGTCGCACCGGTGCCCGGGGGCGTGTCCACGACGACGGAACGACCGGCCATCGCCGCGTCGACGACGGCCTGCTGGTCACCGTCGACGTCGATCGCCACGAACTCCTCCTGCGGCCGGCGGTCTGGCAGCGGCGTCGGGGTCCGACCCGCGGTCGTCGGGGCGGGGGTGACGGCGGGGTCCTCCGTCGCTTCCTCCCCCGCGGCCGGGTCCTTCTCCGCCTCCGCCGCCGAGGCGCCCTCCCCGGAGGGTGCCGAGGTGGGCTTCTCGGCCGTGTCGGTCTTCGCCGGTGTCCCGGCCTTGGCGGTCTTGTCGCTCTTCTCCGGCTTCTCGACCTTTTCGCTCGTGTCGACCGTGTCGGTCTTCTCCGGCTTCGCGGCGTTCCGGGCCGAGCCCGAGAGCACGCCGCCGGCAGTGAGCGAGACCGCTTCCGTCCGGGGCGGCTCGACGGAGGACTTCCCTTCGGCGGCCGACTGCCCCTCCGCAGGGGTCTTCTCCGCGGACGCGTCCTTCTCCTCGGCAGGTGACTTTCCGGCCTTCTCCGCGGTCGGTGCCTCGTCGGCGGGAATCGGGACGGTGGCCGCCGGGTCCCCGGCGATCCGCTCGGTCGGGCGGGCGTCGTGGTCGACGGAGGCCTGTGCGGCCACCGGTCCACCGAAGCCCACGCGGGCGGTCTTCTCGCCGGCGAGCGCACGGAGCATCGGGTGGGCGGCCGGGAGTTCGTCGGTCGTGAAGGGGGTGACGATGTTCGCGAAGGTGCCGATCACGTAGCGCTGGTTGACGAGCACACCGGCCACACCCTTCGTCACGGCGCGCAGACGCTCGTAGACGGGGTGCGGGTCGAAGGTCTGGCCACCGCCGGTCGCGGCGACCCACTCGGCGACGTCGATCTCGATGCCGTGCTCGCGTTCCAGGTAGCTCACGAGCGCGGGGTTGACGGTGACGTCGGCGTCGAGGGCGACCTCGTAGTCCTCGACGGTCGTACCACGCGGCACGAGGGTCACATGACGGAGGAGGACCGGGGCGGAGTACTCGGTGCGCGAGGGCGTGTCCGTCCGGGTCCAGGTGGCGAAGCCGATCGCCAGGTGCGCGGTGTTGATCCCGCGGTCGCTCGCCAGCCGCTCGGCCTTCTGCCGGATCGAGCGGGCGCGACGGCGTGCGTCGGAGAGCACCTCGGGATCGCGGAGCAGGCTCGACAGCCGCGTGGACCGCCCGGCGAGCAACTGCGCCAGGCCGGAGGGGTGGGCGCCGGACAGGTCGATGGTGCCGTCCCGGGAGTCCCGGTGGTGGAGCATCGTGTCACGTCCGCCGATCCGGGCAGCACTGTCCCGCCACGCGGCGAAGGCATCGCTGACCGCGGTCCGGGTCGCGGCCCGGTCGTCACCGGAGGACGTCTGTGGAGCGGAGTTCGGATTCGACACATTCGGAAGCCTATCTGTCCCGCGCGCCACTGCGTGGGTGGCGCGCCGGGGCACGGGACACCTGGCGGACACTGGTAGAATCTGGTCGGTCCGGTCGCGTCGAGCGGCCGGGTCCGGCTCCGTAGCTCAGGGGATAGAGCACCGCTCTCCTAAAGCGGGTGTCGTAGGTTCGAATCCTATCGGGGCCACTCGGTCATCGTGGTCGAGATCGAAGCGGAGGGGCCCTGTCGCCCGCCAGTCCACAACTGGCGAGCGACAGGGCCCCTCATCTATTCATCGGTCCGATGGAATCGGTCAGAGATTCAGTTCCGGGGGTGGGGTGTGCAGGTGCCGGGTGTGCTTGGCCTCGACGACCATGGTCGGGCACCCGGAGTAGGGCAGCACCGACTGCGAGGTCGAACCGAGCAGGAGACCGGCGAACCCACCACGTCCACGGGTGCCGATGACGAGGACCTCGGCAGTGTCCGAGGCCCGGACGAGCACCTCGGCGGGCTGACCGTCGTAGAGCGTCCAGTGCACCGTGAGATCGGGGAACTTCTCCCCCACCACGGCTGCGGCGGCCCGCAGCTTGTCGGTGCCCTCGTCGAGCAGCCGCTGCATGTCACCGGCACTCGGCAGCCACTCCGGTCCGACCACGGTCGTCGAGACGACCGCGATGATCCGCAGCGGCGTCCCCCGCTTCCGGGCCAGGGCCGCGGCGGCCCAGAGTGCCGGCGAGTCCTTGCCGAGCGAGTCGACCCCGACGACGACACTGCCGGAGTGGTCGAGACCGGGCACGGTCTCCGCGTCCTCGTCGAGGGAAAACTCTGTGCCCGCGTCGTCGCGGACCGGCCGTGACGAGCTGTTCTTGGGCGTCCGTTCTGCGTCCGCCGACCAATCGACGGGCACGACGACGGTCGGGCAGTGGGAGTGGGCCGGCAGCGCACTCGACACGGTGCCGAGCAGACGCCCTGCGAACCCGCCGCGTCCGCGCGACCCGACGACCGTGAGCACGGCCTGCGATGACTCCTCGACGAGCACCCCGGCGGCGTCACCGATCTCGATGACGGCCTCGACCTCGACGCCGGCGGCCTTGACCTCCGCCGCGGCCTCCTTGAGGACGGCGGTGACCGAGGCCCGGATCGAGGTGTCGTCGATGGGCACGTAGGACACGTCGATGGTCGCCGCGGCGACACTGGGGATGGTGTAGGCGCCGACGAGCCGGATGGACCGGCCGAGCGCCCGGGCCTCCGTGATCGCCCATCCCAGGGCGTTCCGGCTGGCCTTGGATCCGTCGATTCCGACGACGATCGCCTGCGGATCGGCGACGGTGACCTTGTCCGTCATGGCTCTTCCTCCTCGTGCCTCGTCACGTGGTGACGGCCCCCGGGTGTCGGCCCCGGGTGTCGGACCGTCCCACCTCGCTGAGACGTGTCCCACTGTAATGGCCCGTGACCGGGCACGGCAGGCCCCGGACGGATTTCGATCGCGGGTGTCTCACAAGGGAGAACGCCCGCTCCACCGGAGCGTGGCAGGTTCCGGAAGAAACCGCTCAGGCGGCCGTCGCGTAGGACAGGAAGGGTCGCCACTGCTCGACGGGGGCGTCGACGTCACGCAGCCAGAAGTTGCCGGTGCGCGGCCGGGTGGGCGTGAAGCGCAGCTCCCACCCGATCTCCTCCGGGGTCCGGTCACCCTTGCGGTTGTTGCACGTCCGGCAGCAGGCGACGAGGTTCTCCCAGGTGTTCGCCCCGCCTCGGGACCGCGGCAGGACGTGGTCGACGGTCGTCGCGTGCCCGTCGCAGTACGCGCAACGGTGCCGGTCCCGCCGGAGCACACCACGGCGCGAGAGCGCCACCGACCGGTCCCGCGGCGGCCGCACGTAGCGGCGCAGGAGGATGACGGAGGGTTGCTCCATCGACAGCGTCGCGCTGCGCACGCGCGCCCCCTCCTCCGCGGCGAGCACGGTCGCCTTGCCCGCGAGGACGAGGACGACCGCGCGGCGGAACGAGACGATCGACATCGGCTCGTACCCGGCGTTGAGGACCAGTGTCTTCATGGCAGTACTCCTTGCTCCGGGCGAGTCCGTGCCCGGTCCAGGAAACGACACGAGGCGCTGCGCAGGAGCGCAACGCCTCGGGTGAAGGGCGGGAAGGGTATCCGGTCGTGCTCGACGACGGACACACGCACGGGTATCCGCACGGCGGTGACGGATATCCGGTGTCCCGGCCGCACTCCACCCCGGGCCCGGGTGTCGACGACACGGGCCCGCGAGCGATGCACACCGTGGTGCAGGCGGCGACGGGACACGGTTCTCCTCCTCATCGCGACCCCGCGAGAGGGGGTCACTGCGGATCCTTCCGCCTGCCAGCCTAACCCAGGAGGTGACGTACACCACTCAGGAAGGGGTCAGGGGGAGGACCGGGACATGAATGTCCGGTGAATGCATCGATCGATGAATGCACCGATCCGCCCCACCCGGACAGGACGACCGGAGGAGGCGGATCGGTGGTGAGGGACGCGCTGCGGCGAGCAGCGCGATCCGGGAGATCAGAGCACGCGGATGTAGGTGACCGAACCCATCCAGGAGTGCGAGCGGTACGAGGTGCCGGAGCTCGGGGAACCGGCGTCGTACATCATGCCGTTGCCGGCGTAGATACCGATGTGGCCGGGGCGGTAGACGAGGTCGCCGGGACGGGCCTCCGAGGCGGAGACGGTGTAGCCGGCAGCGGCCTGGGCGCCGGAGGTGCGCGGGAGGTCGACGCCCACCTGGGAGAAGACGTAGGCGGTGTAGCCGGAGCAGTCCCACCCGGAGGTGCTCGTGCCACCGTAGACGTAGGGCACGCCGGTGTACTGGGCGGCGATCGAGATCACCGAGGAGGCGGAACCGGAAGCCTGCGACGAGGCCGAGGACTCCGAGGAGGACGATGCCGAGGACTCCGAGGAGGACGACGATGCCGAGGACTCCGAGGAGGACGACGATGAGTCGGAGCTCGACCGCTCGTTCGAGCGGGAGCTGGAGGTGCCACGGTCGGACCGGTCCGAGGAGGACGCGGAGACGGGCTCCGGCTCCGGCTCCGGCTCGGGTTCCGGGGCGGCCTCGGCGGTGACGGAGGTGGAGGCGGACACCATCGGGAGGGCGTTGTCGCCCTCCTCGGGTGCGGCCACGGTGACCGACTGCGAGGTGTACTCGACGGCCTCGGGCTTCTGCGCCTCGGTCGAGACCTGCGGGGCGTCGGACTTCTCGTCCGTCTGGCCGATCGCCGGCATGCCGGCGGCCACGACGAGTCCACCGGCGGCGGCCACGACGGCCGCGCGGCGGCCGACGGCACCGGAGTTGGCGCCGAGGGCGGCGGTGAGATCGGTGAGCGGGGTCTTGACGCGGGTGTCGGCCGCGCGACGACCGTGCTTCTTCTGGGTCACTGTGTCCTCCACTGCCGCCGGGGTGAGCTGTCGGGCTCGGACGAAGGATGTCCGGTCCGCCGGTGCGGACTTCGCCCCGAGTTCCTGTGCGAGCAGGAACGAGAGGTGGGTCCCCCGTTGCCGTCGGAATGTCCTGTGTCCTCCGTGAGCGGCGACGGCACCAGGCACTCCGCTCGAAGGGTCACCCCCATCGAAGGGCGACGGGAAAACAGTAACCGAACGACAACGCAATGTCACATTACGATCACGGGATCGTGTCGAAACCGTGGCGAGAGCACCTGTTCTCCCTGGTCACGGCTCTGTAACGAAAAAATGTGATTCATAACGGACCCGCCGCGACACAGCATGCGCTGAGCGGCGCGGGAGTGCGTGCAGGGCAAGGCGGAGGAGCGAAGGAGTACGTGGGTTTGGTACTTCGAGCGATCGACAACGCAGCCCTGCGCGTGCTCCCGCGTCGCTCAGGTCAGGGTCACGAAGACGTGGGAGGCAGTTTCTTCGGGCAGGTCGAGGACGGTGTCGTTCCCCGGGGTGCGCAGGGTGACGTACTCACCGGCCTGGACGACCTCCACCTCGGCACCGGGCATCACACCGGTCTCCTGGAACTGCGCGAGGAGATGGATGTCCACCTGGAGGGGCTCGCCGAACCACACGATCCACACCCGGTCGCCCACTCGTGCGGGTGCGACCCGGGCCAGCGACTGCGTGGTCGGCGTGGGCACGGCCTCGACGCCGAGCGCTTCGAGACCCGGCACGGGGTTCCCGTAGGGGCTCGTCGAGTGTTCGGGGAGGATTTCGACCAGGCGTCGTTCCACCTGCTCGCTCATCACGTGCTCCCACCGGCAGGCCTCGTCGTGGACGAGTTCCCAGTCGAGCCCGATGACGTCCGAGAGCAGACGCTCGGCCAGGCGGTGCTTGCGCATCACGCCGGTCGCGATCGCCCGCCCCTCGGCGGTGAGCTCGAGATGCCGGTCCGCGTCGACGACGAGCAGCCCGTCCCGTTCCATCCGAGCCACGGTCTGCGACACGGTGGGGCCCGAGTGGTCCAGCCGCTCGGCGATCCGGGCGCGCAGGGGCACGATGCCCTGCTCCTCCAGCTCGACGATGGCCTTGAGGTACATCTCGGTGGTGTCGATCAGATCGTTCACGTGCCGCCTTCAGCTCCCGGTGTCCGTCTCACCCGCATCCTAATCGGGTGCGGGGTGCCCGTGCGCCCGCCGTCCGCCCGGCGAGGACCGCCGACCGGCACGACGACCGTCGGGCCACGATCCAGTTTAGAACGATTCCATTCTGTGCGGGAGGGGCAGGACAGGCCCCACCACCGCTCACGGCTGTGTTCCACGCCGCCCGAACCCCGGCACCCCTCCACTGCTCACGGCTGTATCGCGCGCCGCCCGAACCCCGGCACCCCTCCACTGCTCACGGCTGTAGCCGCGTGGCGGACCAGTCCGCGGCTTCCGCGAGGCTGGCCTCGTCCACCCCGGCGCGGAACACGAAGCGGTCGTGGAGGCGGTGGGCACCGCCCTGCCAGAACTCGATCGTCGTGGGCCGCACCCGGTACCCGCCCCAGTGGGGTGGCCGCTCCCCCACCCCCTCCCGGAACCGGGGCTCGGCGGCCAGGGCCTCCAGCCGTGCCTCCAGAGTCGCGCGGTCGGCGATCGGCTCCGACTGCTTGCTCGCCCAGGCACCCAGCCGGGCACCCTCGTCGCGGGACAGGAAATAGGTGTCGGACTCCGCGGCCGTCACCTGCTCCACGACGCCCCTCACCCGGACCTGGCGCTGCACCGGGTGCCACGGGAAGGTGAGTGCGGCACGGGGGTCGGCGGTGAGCTGCCGACCCTTGGCAGACAGGTAGTTGGTGTAGAAGACGAACCCGTCGGGGGCGAATCCCTTGAGCAGGACGATGCGCGCGTCCGGACCGTCCGCGTCCGCCGTCGCGACCACCATCGCGTTGGGCTCGACGATGCCCGGATCCGCGCCCGCCTCGCGGTACCACCGCACGAAGAGTTCGTACGGGGTCGCCGGCACCTCGCGGAGACGGTCCTGCCCGTATTCCCGTCGGGTGGCGGCGAGCAGGGCGAAGGGGTCGTCGGGGATGGTTCCCGGTCCGGAACCGTTGTCCGCACTGTGGGAGGAGTGGGAGTCCATGCGGGCAGGATAGACCCACGCGACTAGAATCACACGGGTGACTGACACCCAGAATCCCATGAAGATCCCTGCCGAACTCCTCCCGGCCGACGGCCGTTTCGGATCCGGTCCCGCCCGCGTCCGCGACGCCCAGATGCAGGCGCTGTCCGCCGCCGGGCGCACCGTGATGGGCACCTCCCACCGCCAGGCCCCCGTGAAGGACCTCGTGGGCCGTGTACGCACGGGCCTCACCGAGCTCTACGACCTGCCCGCCGGGTACGAGGTCGTCCTCGGCAACGGCGGCTCCACGGTCTTCTGGGACGTCGCCGCCTTCGGGCTCGTGCGGAACAGGGCGGCCCACTCCCAGTTCGGCGAATTCGGTTCCAAGTTCGCCAAGGCGACCCGCACGGCGCCCTTCCTCGACGAGTCCGTGGTCGTCGACGTCGCGCCCGGCTCCGGCGGTGTCCCCACCGCGGTCGAAGGGGCCGACGTCTACGCCTGGCCGCACAACGAGACCTCCACCGGTGTCGCCACACGCATCGAGCGCCCCGCGGGTATCGACGACGACGCCCTCGTCCTCATCGACGCCACCTCCGCGGCCGGTGGCCTGGACGTCGACATCACGCAGACGGACGTCTACTACTTCGCCCCACAGAAGAACATGGGCTCCGACGGCGGCCTGTGGATCGCGATCATGTCCCCGCGGGCGATCGCGCGCGCACAGGAGATCAAGGAGTCCGGCCGGTGGATCCCGGCCTCGCTCGACCTCGTCACCGCGATCGACAACTCGCGCAAGAACCAGACCTACAACACCCCCTCCGTCGCCACCCTCCTGCTGCTGGCCGAGCAGATCGAGTGGATCAACGGCAACGGCGGGCTGTCCTGGGCCGCCGAACGCACCGCCACCTCCTCCGGCCTCGTCTACGACTGGGCCGCGGACTCCGATGTCGCCACCCCCTACGTCACCGACGCGGCCGACCGCTCGTCCGTCGTGTGCACCATCGACTTCGACGAGTCCGTCGACGCCGCCACCGTCGCGAAGATCCTGCGCGCCAACGGTGTCGTCGACGTCGAGCCGTACCGCAAGCTCGGCCGTAACCAGCTGCGGATCGCCACCTTCGTCTCCGTCGACCCGGAGGACGTGAAGGCGCTTCTCGGCTGCCTCGACTACGTGCTCAGCGGCATGTGAGATCACGGAAAACGGCACGGATCACGGGTTCCGGAACCCGTGATCCGTGCCGTTTTCCGTGATCTCACCCGGGGCCGAAGAGGTACGCCTCAGATCCAGTGGACGAGGTTGCCGACCGTGAAGGTGCCCGCGGCGAGGGCCGCGCAGCCGAACTCGACGATGATGCCGATGCCCGCCGCCTTGATCGCGGTCCAGCTGGAGTCCCAGGCCTCACGGGGGTCCTTGAGACGGACGTACTCGGACAGGTAGAGACCCGCGACGAACCCGACCAGCAGCCCGATCACCGGGATGACGAAGAAACCGACGATCGCGGCGAGCCCGCCCCACAGCAGGGACGAGTTGGGGATCCCCCGGTCCTTGAGCTTCGTCCCGGTGAGGATCCACGAGGCGCTCATGCCCGCGGCGACGAGCACGGCGACGATGCCGAACACCACCCAGCCGGTCGTGCCCCCGATGAAGAACGCCCACACGAGGACCGCGAGCCCGATGAGGATCGAGCCGGGCAGCACGGGCAGGACGATGCCCAGGCAGCCGACGAGGACGGCGAGGGAAGCGAGGACGGTGACGATCACATCGGCGGTCATACCGCGATTCTCCCACGCGTACCCGCCCCCTCACCCCGAGGAGAACCCCAGACACCGGCTGCCGACGAGTCCGCGCCGCCCGCCTCAGGGATGCCCGTCGTAGCTCAGGTGGAGCCGCAGCCGGGAGACCCGCCGCACCCGCATGTGCTTGGCGGTCACCATCCAGCCGGCACCGATGAGGATCCCGACGACACCGGCCGCCCCGGCGATGAGGAGCCCGACCCTCGGCCCCCACAGGTCGACGGCCCACCCGGCCAGGGGTGCGCCCAGCGGTGTCCCTCCCATGATGACGGCGGCGTGGATCGACATGACCCGGCCACGCACGTGGGCCGGCGTCGTCATCTGGATGTACGCGTTCGCCTGCGTCATCATCGACACACTGGAGAACCCGATCGCCACGAGCGCGACGACGAAGGTGACGTAGGTCGGCATCACGGAGGCCACGAGACAGGCGAGGCCGAAACCACCGGCGAACAGGAAGATCCTCCGCAGGCGCGGGTTCGCCCGCCGGGCGGCGATCAGCGCACCGGCGAGTGACCCGACGGCCATCACCGAGTTCATGAGCCCGAACCCGCCGGCGTCCTGTCCGAACTCGATGCTCGCCATCGTCGCGGTGTACAGGCCGAAGTTGAACCCGAGCGTCGTGATGACGAAGAGGATGGCGAGCACCACCGCGAGGTCCGACCGTCCGGCGATGTACCGGAAGCCACCGACCAGGCCCCGGAGCCCGCCCTGGCGTCGCCGTTCCGAACGCCGCAGACGGCCGGTGTCCATGAGCAGCATGCCGACGATGACACCGAAGAACCCGAGTCCGCTGAGCAGGAACACCGGCCCCGCGCCGAGCACGACCGTGAGCACACCGGCCACGGCGGGGCCCACGAGGCGTGCGGAGTTGAAGGAGGCGGAGTTGAGCGCCACGGCGTTGGGCAGCAGCTTCTCGCCCACGAGTTCGGACACGAAAGTCTGCCGGTTCGGGGCGTCCCAGGTGGCGACCACCCCGAAGAACAGTGCCGTCGCGTAGACGTGCCAGAGCTCCAACCATCCCCCGACGGTGAGGACGAACAGCAGGAGCCCGGTGCAGCCCATGAGCGCCTTCGTGACCATGAGCTGATGCCGCTTGTCGAAACGGTCGGAGAGCGCACCGGTGAAGGGGAACAGGAGGAGCTGCGGGAGCATCTGCAGCGCCATCGTGAGGCCGAGCGCCACCGAGTCGTGGTCGGTGAGCATCGTGAGGACCACCCAGTCCTGCGCCGTGCGCTGCATCCACTGCCCCGTGTTCGACACGGTGACGCCCGCGAACCAGTTGCGGTAGTTGGGCTCGGACAGTGAACGGAAGGTCGCGCTCATGGGGGTGACGGGGATCCTGATCTGCGCGGGCCGCGCGGGGAGGGTGCAGCAGGGAAGAGGAACCGCCGACGGCGCGGGGCCATCGGCGGGTGGGATGTGATCAGTGGTGCACGAGATCGCCGGAGGAGGCGGCACCCGTCCGACCGGGATCGCCCCCGACGACGTCGAGGTCCTCGTGCAGGTCGTCGACCACCGGGCTGGGACGCTGCGGATCCGAGCGCTCGTGGTCGGTCTCCGAGTGCGCACCGCACCCGGCGTCGAGGGCGACCACCCGCCCGTCGAAGGGCGACCAGGCGTTGGCGCACACGCCGAACCGGGTGCGGAAGGACCCGGCCATCGGCATGAGGTAACCGCACGTCGAGCAGGGTGCGGAGGCCTTCTGCGCGTACTCGCCACCGGGCCCGGCCTCGGACTCCTCCCAGCGGGTCGCGGCGGCCCGGATCCCCTCCGGCGAGAGCACCCGGGTCCTCCCGAGGCCCAGCTCGTAGGTCTGCAGCTGGTCGATGTCGGCGTTCTCCGACCAGTCGACCTGGGCCAGTCCCGGCTCCAGGTTCGGGTCGTCGTCGACCTTCGGCAGGGTGTCCTTGGGCGTCATGTCACCCGGCTGGACGCGCTTCTCCCACGGCACCCAGGCGGGCGCCACGAGCGCTTCGTCGCCGGGCAGCAGGGCGGTCTCGCAGACCGTCACCTTCTTCGACCGCGGCGCGCGCGCCAGCACGGCGACCCAGTGCCAGCCGCGGTACCGACGGTCGGTGCACACGAAGGAGTGCGTGGCCAGTCGCTGCCCCTCCATGACGGCACCCAGGTGGTCGCCGATGTGCGCGGGGTCCGCGACCTCCGCGATCGCCGACCGGGCCACGTCCACGGCGGCCAGCAGGATCGCGTCCTGCGCGGGCTTGGCGGGACGGGCCCGGCGGGCCCGCGGCTTCGTCTCCTCGGTCGTGCCCTCGACGGTCGCGGCCGAGGCGCCCTGCCCGGGACCGGCCTGGGTGCCCGAGGCAACGGGTGCGGTCTGTTCCACGCCGGTCGGCGCGGCGCGGGAGGCTGCCGCCTTACCCGCTGCGTCCGACCACCGTGCGAACAACTCGCTCATCAATTCTCCAATTCGTCTGCGACGGCCCGCAGGACCGAGGCGATCCTGTGGGAGTGTCCGGCATCAGGATACCGGCCCTTGCGCAGACCCGCCGACGTGTCGTCGAGGACCTTGATGACGTCCTCGATCATGACGGCCACCTTCTCCGGATCCTTGCGGCGGGGCTTGCGCCGGGGTGCGGGATCGTCGAGCACCCGGGCCTTGAGCACCTGCTTGCCCTTGCGGCCGTCGATCATGTCGAAGTCCAGGCGCATCCCGGCGTGCGGTTCGACCCCGGCGGGCACCGTCGAGGCGTGGAGGAACACCTCCTCACCGTCGTCGGCGGCCACGAAACCGAAACCCTTGTCGGCGTCGTACCACTTCACGCGTCCGTGCGGCATGTCGATCACTGTCCTTTTCGTCCGGTGGGTCCCACCGCGGTCGAGGTGGGTCCGGGGCCACCCCGCCGTCCGCTCCGCAACCCGCCGCCGACAGCGACGGGAGGTGTACGGACGCACGGCAGGTGCTCCGGTTCGAGATGGGTTTCCACGGGATCGCGCCCGTGGTCGGTGGGCATCCGTGACCACGGGAGTCGTCCTCCCGGTGGTGGGATGCAGCGCGCGCGGCCGGTGTCGTCGGCCCGTCGGGGTCAGGCGGCGGATCTCCGGGCCAGGAACGACCTGACCAGTTCGATGGCCATGACGAGGAACGCCAGCGGGATCACGATCATTCCGAACCACGTGAGGACCACACTCGGTGTCGCACCGGCGATCCCCTGCACGCTCACGATCACGATCGCGAGGAATCCGAGGACCCCCACACCCGCGGCCCAGAGCAGGACACCTGACACACGCCGGGATCGCGCTGCCGCCGACCCGTCCGTCGTCGTCCTGCTCACGAGGACCTCCTGAAGTCCGATCTGTCTCACGTCCTCCCGCCGCCGGTCGGACACGGGGATCCCACGGCGGAAGGAGCGGACCTCGAGTATATAGGGACCACGGCCGCACGGTCGTAGGGTGGGGACGATGTCCTCCTCGACCCCCCTCACCTTCACCGCCTGGTTGCGTGGTGCCCCGGACGCCCGGTTCGGGGCCTTCTGCCGCACCCGGCGGGATCTGTTGCGCACCGACGCCCCCGGTCTGCGCGCCGTGGCCGCGGCCGCCGCCTCCCGCTCCTCCGTCGCCCTCGTCCTCGAATCCCTCGACACCGGCCTGCTGCGCATCGTCCACCGTGCCGCCGTCGCCGCCCGTGTCGAACCCGTCGTCCCGGCCCACGTGCTCGGGGCGGGCCCCGAGGAGATCTCCCGACTGCTCGACCTCGGTCTCCTGTGGCCGGCCCACGCCGCGGACCTCCCGGATCCCGTGGGCGCCACGGCCTTCCGCCTCCAGACGGAGGCCGTCGGTCTGCTGCCCACATCCGCCGCCGAGCGGGCCACTCCCCCGGCCTGGTCCGAGGAGTCCCCCACCGCCGCCCAGGCGCCCTCCCCTCCCCGGGTCCGGACCGTTCCGGGCCCGATCGTCGAGAACGCCCAGGCCGCGGCGACCGCGCACGTGCTCTCCCAGGTGTTCGGCCTCGCCGACGCGCTCGAGGCGGAACCCGCCTCACAGCTGGTGAGCGGCGGGATCGGCAAACGGGACGTCCAGCGGCTGGCCCGGGCGCTCGACGTCGACGTCGCCCATGCCGTGTTCCTCCTGGAGACCGCCGGTGCCGCGGGACTACTGGGGGTCGGGGGATCGGAGACCGATCCCGCCTGGGAACCGACCCTCGAGTACGACCGACTCCTCGCTGCGGACCGGGCCGAGGCCTGGGGCGTGCTCGTCCGCGCCTGGGCGACCCGCGAGGTCGACACCGCGCACGTCCTCGAGGGCCGCACCGGCCGTGGGGACCGGACCCACGCCCTGGCGACCGTCGCACGAGCCGGCGGTCCCTCGCCCTATGGCGGGTTCCCGTCCTCGCGTCCCCAGGTCCCGTGGCTCACCCATCTCGTCCTCCTCACACTCGCGGACCTCGCGGGCGACACGGAGGGAAGGGCGGTGGCCGACGCGGACCTCGTCGACCGCCTCCGCTGGGACCACCCCCTGTCCCCCGCGGTGAACGCCGCCTCGATCTCCCACGTCCTCGCGGAGGCCGAGGCCTTCGGTCTCCTGTGCACCCCTCTCGCGGACCCCCACGCCCACGCGCTCACCGGACTCGGCGGGCACCTGATCGACGACCACCGCACCGCGATGGCGGGCCTGCCACCTCTGCTCCCCTTCGACCCGGACCTCGTCACGGTCTCCCCCGGGCTCCTGGAGCGGGTCCGGGAACTGCTGCCGGCGACCACCTCGACCGTCGTCCTCCAGTCCGATCTCACGGCCGTGGCCACCGGACCCGTCGACCCCCGGGTCCACGCACAGCTGCGCCGTGTCGCCCGGGTCGACACCCGGGGGCAGGGCACTGTCTACCGGTTCACCGCCGACTCCGTGGGGGACGCCCTGCGGGACGGCATGGAGGCCGGCGACGTCACGGCGCTGTTGCGGCGGATCTCGACGACGGGTGTCCCCCAGCCCCTCACCTTCCTCCTGGAGGACGCCGCTGCCCGGCTGCGTCGGACCCGGCTGGCCCCGGCCCGCTCGGTGATCGTCGTCGACGACCCCGACGACCTCACGACCCTGCTCGCGGATCCGCTGCTCGTCTCCGCCGGTCTCGAACGCCTCACCGACACCGTGGGCATCGCACAGGTCACCCAGGACCGTCTGGCCCACCTCATGGAGGCGGCAGGGCGTCCGACCCTGCGCCACGAGGTCTCCGGTCCCGCACCCCGTGCACCCCGGCCACCCCGCCCGGCCCCGGCGGTGCGGAGGACCACACGGGTCCCCGACCACCGGCTGGAATCCTTCATGGCATCCCTGCGTTCCCCTGCCGCCGAGGGGTCCGGGGACGCCGAGGTCGCCCCGGTGAGCGTCCTCGACGTCCTGCGCGACGCGGCGGCGACCCGTACTGAGGTCGACGTGCTCGTCGTCGGCTCCGACGGCACCCGGCGCACCCTGCGCCTGCGGCCCACCCACGTGTCCGCGGGGCGGGTCCGGGCCGTGCGCCGGTCCCGGGCCGGCGACACCGAGGTGACCCTCGGGATCTCCCGCATCGTCTCGGTGCGCGGGACCGGGACGACACGCGGTGAGGAACAGCGCGAGGAACAGGGAGGAGACCGGTGAACGGACCACTCATCGTCCAGTCGGACCGCACGGTCCTGTTGGAGTCGGGACACGAGGACGCCGCGGAGGCCGCGATCGCGATCGCACCTTTCGCGCAGTTGGCGCGCACCCCCGAACACGTGCACACGTACACGATCACCTCACTGGGACTGTGGAACGCCCGGGCGAGCGGGCACGACGCGGAGAGCGTGGTCGACACCCTGCTGGAGTACGCCAAGTACCCCGTCCCGCACGAACTCCTCCTCGAGATCGTCGACGTCATGGACCGGTTCGGGGTGCTCACCCTCCACCAGCACCCGATCCACGGGCTCGTGCTGCGCAGTGCTGACACGGCCCTCCTCACGGATCTCGTCGGGCAGCCGGATCTCGTGGGGCTGTTCGGACCACGCGTCGAGGACGACACCGTCCTCGTCCACCCCTCGGAGCGTGGCGAGCTCAAGCACCGCCTGCTCAAGCTCGGCCATCCGGTCGCCGACCACGCCGGGTACGTGGACGGGGAGGCCCACCGGATCGCGCTGTCCGACGACACCCATGCCGCCGACCCGGGGACGGCGAAGTGGCACCTGCGCGACTACCAGGCCGATGCGGTCGACGCCTTCATGCACGGCGAGTCCGGGGTCGTCGTCCTGCCCTGCGGTGCCGGGAAGACGGTCGTGGGCGCCGCGACCATGGCCGAGGTCGGGACGACGACGCTCATCCTCGTGACGAACTCCGTGTCCGCCAAGCAGTGGAAGGCGGAGCTGCTGCGCCGGACCTCGCTCACCGAGGACGAGATCGGCGAGTACTCCGGGGCCGTCAAGGAGATCCGGCCGGTGACGATCGCCACCTACCAGGTGCTCACCACCCGAAGGAAGGGCTCCTACCTGCACCTGGAGCTCCTCGACGCCCGCGACTGGGGCCTCGTCGTGTACGACGAGGTGCACCTGTTGCCGGCACCTGTCTTCCGCCTCACCGCTTCGCTCCAGGCCCGCCGTCGGCTGGGTCTCACGGCGACCCTCGTGCGCGAGGACGGCCGCGAGGACGAAGTGTTCTCCCTCATCGGCCCCAAGCAGTTCGAGGTGCCCTGGAAGGAGATCGAGAAGGCCGGGTACATCGCGACCGCCACGTGCCACGAGGTGCGCGTGCGCCTCGACTCCTCCTCCCGGATCGCCTACGCCCACGCCGAGGGCGAGGACCGGTACCGGATGGCGGCGACGACGGACATGAAGGTCCCGGTCGTCGAACGTCTGGTCGCCGAGCACCCGGACGCCCAGGTCCTCGTCATCGGCCAGTACCTCGACCAGTTGGAGGAACTCGGCGCCGCCCTCGGGGCCCCGGTCCTCACCGGGAACACGCCGCTGGGCGAGCGCCAAAGGCTGTTCGCCGGGTTCCGGGACAAGGAGATCCGGGTGCTCGTGGTCTCGAAGGTGGCGAACTTCTCCGTCGACCTGCCCGAGGCCTCCGTCGCGATCCAGGTCTCCGGGTCCTTCGGGTCCCGCCAGGAGGAGGCGCAGCGCCTGGGCCGGATCCTGCGACCCAAGGAGCACGCGGAGCCGGCGACCTTCTACACCGTCGTCGCCGCGGACACCGTCGACGAACAGTTCGCCGCCCACCGCCGCCGGTTCCTCACCGAACAGGGCTACGACTACACCATCAGCAATGCGTGACCGAGGCTGCACTCGCGTACAGCTGAGGTTCAGGAGACATCCAGGATCGGACTTCATGCTGGATCCATGACTGCACAGAGCGAACCCCAGGAGGTCGAGGCCACGCTGCTGGTCGTCGACGACGAGCCCAACATCCGGGAGCTCCTGTCCACCAGCCTCCGCTTCGCCGGTTTCGACGTGCTGTCCGCGGCCAACGGCGCGGAGGCACTCCGACTGGCCGAGCAGGCCGAACCCGACCTGCTCGTGCTCGACGTGATGCTGCCGGACATGGACGGCTTCACCGTCACTCGTCGCCTCCGCCAGGCCGGCCGGCACATCCCGGTCGTGTTCCTCACCGCACGTGACGACACCACCGACAAGATCACGGGGCTCACCGTCGGCGGCGACGACTACGTGACGAAGCCCTTCAGCCTCGAGGAGGTCGTCGCCCGCATCCGCGCCGTCCTGCGCCGCACACACGCCGCGGACGAGGAGGACGCGGCCGTCATCGAGGTCGGCGATCTGGAGCTCGACGACGACACCCACGAGGTGCGCCGCGGGGGGATCCTCATCGACCTCTCGCCCACCGAGTTCAAGCTGTTGCGCTACCTCATGCTCAACGCCAACCGCGTGCTGTCGAAGGCCCAGATCCTCGACCACGTGTGGGAGTACGACTTCGGCGGCGACACCGGCATCGTCGAGTCCTACATCTCCTACCTGCGCCGCAAGATCGACGCCGCACCGACGACCGACGAGGCCGGCAACCCGATCGACGTCACCTGGGCCCCGATGATCCAGACCAAGCGTGGCGTCGGCTACATGCTGCGGACCGCCGAGGCCAAGTGACTTCCTCCCGCCACGGGGCGGGCCCCCGCAGGGTGTTGTGGGAGGACTGGTCGCTCACGACCAAACTCCTCGTCATCATGCTCACCCTCGTCACCCTCGTCCTCACCGGGACGAGTTCCTGGGTACTGGCCAACCTGCGCGCCAGTCTCATCGAGCGGACGGACCAACGTCTCATCGACACCTCCTCGGCCCTGGCCGTGGAGGCCGCGGAGATCGTGTTCACCCCCACTCCGGAGACGACGAACGAACAGGAGTCACGCGCCGAGGAGTCGCTGCGGGACCTCCTCCCGCCGTCCTACTACGTGCAGTTCTACCTGCTCGACGGCACCCGGGTGTACGACCCCGTCTCACCGACGACCGACAACACACCGGCCCTGCCGACCATCGACTCGCAGACCGTGTCGTACATGAACGGCAGTCCGTTCACCGTCAACGGCACCGGCTCGCAGTGGCGGGTCCGGGCGCTCAAGGTGGAGAACTCCGATCTCCTCGTGGCGATCGCCATCCCGTTCGACGCGGATGTCGACGCCATCAGTGAACGGGCCCGGAACACGATGGTGGGGATCGGTCTGCTCGCCTTCGCGCTCGTCGCCGGAGTGGGCTACTTCCTCATCACGAACACCTTCCGTCCCCTCAAGGACATCGAGAAGACCGCCTCGCGCATCGCCGCCGGGGACCTCTCGCAACGTGTCACCCCCTATCCGCGGGGCACCGAGCTCGGCCGTCTCTCGGCGGCACTCAACACGATGCTCGGACACATCGAGGACTCCTTCGACGGGCAGACCCGCTCGGAGAAGAGGATGCGGCAGTTCATCTCCGACGCCTCGCACGAACTCCGGACCCCGCTGGTGACCATCCGCGGGTACGCCGAGCTCCACCGGGTCGGGGCGCTCACCGATCCCGAACACCTCGGCCAGGCCATGGGACGGATCGAGGCGGAGGCCAAGCGTCTGGGTGTGCTCGTCGACGACCTCGTCGTCCTCGCCCGCCTCGACGAGAAGCGGGCCACGGAGATCGGTGCCGTCGACATCGGGGCGATCGTCCGCGACGCCGCCGCCGACGCCGCCGCCCAGGCCCCGGACCGTGACATCGCGTTCCTGTCGCTGAGCGGCGGGGACGCCGAGGAGGTGCCCGCCGTCCTCGGCTCCGAGGCGAAACTGCGACAGGTGATCGTCAACCTCGCGGCCAATGCCGTGCGGCACACGCCCGAGGGCACGGCGATCGAGTTCGCCGTCGGCGTCGTCGGACGCCCGGGCACCACCGTCGACCCGGACACCGGCGAGACGCTCACCGTCGACGAGGAGACGGAGAACACACCGGACACAGGCAGGACCAAGGATGCACTCGGCTTCGTCACGGGGCCCGTCCGTATTCTCGGTTTCGGCAACAGATCAGGAAACAAGGAGAACGACGGGGGTTCCGGACAGGAGCCGTCGACGCCGGACGGGCCCGGTCCCGCACCGGACACCGGGAGCAGGGAACCACAGAGATCCGAGGGCCTCACCGGGGAACAGACCCTCATCCGACCGGACGTCACCGCGGCCGGCGGGGTGAGCGTGAGCGACCGGCTCGCGGGTTTCCCCGACGGCCGGGTCCGGTTCGAGGTCCGTGACCATGGCGAGGGCATCGACCCCGAGCTCGTCCCACGGATCTTCGAACGGTTCTACCGCCTCGACGCCTCCCGCACCCGGGACACCGGCGGCTCCGGCCTCGGACTGTCGATCGTCAAGGCGATCGTCGAGTCGCACCAGGGCGAGATCTCCGTGCATCCCACCCCCGGCGGCGGCGCGACGTTCCGCGTCGACCTCCCCGTCCCTCCTTCCAACGGATCCGGCACCGCTCCCTCGACGGACGGCGGCCGATGATCGAAAGGTGTTTCATCGATGACCGATCCCACACGGCCCGATCCCACCCGTCCCGACGCCGCCGGGCCGACCGGTCCGGCGGCACCGACCCCTCCGGACCACGCACCGTCCACGGGCCGGACCCGCGCCACCGGACAGGCACTCTCCGCTGACGAGGCGACCTCCCCGCAGGTCCCGCCCGTTCCCCACGGTGCCCCGCAGGGTGCCGCCGGACCCGGCTCGCCCTACGGTCACCGTGGTCCGCTGCCGGGGTCCGCACCCGGGCAGGGATCCGCGTACGGGCAGAACCTCCCGTACGGACAGAGTTCGCCTCACGGGCAGACCTCCCCCTACGGACAGGGCGCATGGCAGGGACAGGGATCCGGCCAGGGGCAGGGCGCCTCGGCGGCGGGGACCTTCGGAGCGGCACCGGGGGCACGGCCTCCCGGAGGGTCGGCTCCCGAGGGTCCGCGGCGTGGTCGTCGGGGCCCCGGCTGGGGCGGGGTCCTCGGGATCGCCCTCGTCGCGGCCCTGCTCGGCGGCGGTCTGGGGGCCGGGTCCGCCTGGTTCCTCGACGACTCCGCGGGTTCCGCGACCACCCCGACGGTCGCGGCCGGCAAGGACTCCCCCGACGCTGTGAACACGGACGGGCTGGCGTGGACCGATGTCGCCGCCGCCGCGTCCCCGGCGGTCACCGCCATCCAGGTGGTGGTCGGCGGGCAGTTGGCCGGGCAGGGATCCGGCTGGGTGTACGACGCCGAGAACGGATACATCGTCACGAACAACCACGTCGTCGCCGAGGCGGACACCCCCGGCGGTACGGTGCAGGTGGTCTTCAGTGACGGGCAGACCGTCGAGGCCACGATCGTCGGCCGCGACCCGGAGACGGACATCGCCGTCATCCAGGTCCAGCAGCTGCCCGAGGGCACCCCGGCCCTGTCGATCGGTGACTCCTCCGGCCTCGAGGTCGGCGACCCCGTCATGGCGCTCGGCAACCCCCTGGGACTCGCGGACACCGTGACGACCGGGATCGTCTCCGCGCTCGACCGGCCGGTGACGACGACGAACATCGGGCAGAACGCGAGCGAGCAGGAGGTGGCGCAGACCATCACCTCGGCGATCCAGACGGACGCCGCGATCAACCCCGGCAACTCCGGCGGACCGCTCGTGAACGCCGCCGGTGAACTCGTGGGCGTGAACTCCTCGGCGGCGACCCTGCAGGACGCCGGGGCCTCCGGGCAGGCCGGGTCGATCGGCATCGGGTTCGCCATCCCCGCGTCCCAGGCGCAGAACATCGCCGACCAGTTGATCGAGCACGGGTCCGCCGAACACCCGGTCCTCGGCGTCTCGATCGCCTCCGGCGAGGCGGAGGTCAACGGACTGCCACGGGCGGCCGTCACCCTCGTCGACGTCCAGGCCGACTCCCCCGCCGCCGATGCCGGGCTGCAGGCCGACGACCGGGTGATCTCGGTCGACGGCAAATACGTCAACGGGATCATCTCGCTCCAGGCGCTCGTCCGTGCCCACGCCGTCGGTGACGAGGTCACCATCGGGTACGTGCGTGACGGCGAGGTCGAGGAGACCACCGCGGTCCTCGCCGGGGAGTGAGGCCGGGTGGCGGTCCGGATGTGTCCCGGCCGCCACCCGGGGGAAATCCGGGAGGCAACATCCAGACTCCCCCGGTAGTGTTGGGCGCGACACAAGGACCGGTCGTCCGAAGGAGACACCCCCGCATGAGCATCTTCAAGCGCATTGCGATGATTTTCGGCGCCAAGGCCAACAAGGCCCTGGACAAGGCCGAGAACCCGAACGAAACGCTCGACTACTCGTACCAGAAGCAGCTCGAACTGCTGCAGAAGGTCCGTCGCGGTGTGGCCGACGTGGCGACCAGCCGCAAGCGGTTGGAACTCCAGATCGGGCAGCTGGAACAGCAGCAGGGCAAGCTCACCGAACAGGCCCAGAAGGCCATGTCGATGGGTCGGGAGGACCTGGCACGCGAGGCCCTGACCCGCAAGTCCGGTCTCACCAACCAGATCAACGACCTGCAGACCCAGCACCAGGCACTCCAGCAGGAGGAGCAGAAGCTCACCACCGCCTCGCAGCGCCTGCAGGCCAAGGTCGACGCCTTCCGTACCAAGAAGGAGACCATCAAGGCCACCTACACCGCCGCCGAGGCGCAGACCCGGATCGGCGAGGCCTTCTCCGGCATCTCCGAGGAGTTCGGTGACGTCGGGATGGCCGTGCAGCGGGCCGAGGACAAGACCGCGGAGCTGCAGGCCCGCGGTGCCGCCGTCGACGAGCTCATCGCCACCGGTGCCCTCGACGACGTGACCGGTTCCGGTCAGGACGACATCTCCCGCCAGCTCGACGCCCTGTCGAGCGACAACGAGGTGGAGATGGAGCTCGCCCGCATGCGGGAGGGCCTGCCCGCCGGTCAGTCGACCCCGCGCGCGGCGCTCGAGGCCGAGGACGCCACGGTCGTCGACCCGCAGCAGCAGACCACCGGTCAGCCGCAGCAGGGAGGTGCCCAGTGATCGTCCGCATCATGGGAGAGGGCCAGTTCGACGTCGCCGACGTCGAGCAGGACACCCTGCAGAAGTACGACGACGAGGTCGAGACCGCCGTCGAGGGCGGCGACTCCGAGCACGTCCACTCCGCGCTCGTCGCCCTGCGCGAGTTCGTCCTCACGCACGCCAAGCCGGTCCCGGACGACTACCTGGGTGCCTCCGACATCGTCGTGCCCTACCCGGACGCGGAGATCGCGGAGATCACCGAGCTCCTCACCGGTGAGGGATTCATCCCCGAACTCGGCTGAACTTCACGCCGCCCGAGCCCCGGCACCCCGCCGCTGCTCACGGCTGATGCACCTCCCGACTGAATCCACCGACGGGACCCGGTACGCCACGAGCGTGCCGGGTCCCGTCGATTGACACCCTCGCCCGCCTTCCACGTCCCAGCACCACTCGAAAGGCTCCTCATGGCTTCCTCCCGCTTCGTCAAGGACCGTGGACTGTCCGCCCGGATGGGTCTCACGATCTTCCTCAACGGGCTGATCTACGTCGTCCTCATCCTGGCGATCTGGTACCTGCTGGGCCGCAGCCTCCTCGGCGTCCTCGGTGCGGTGGCACTGAGCGCCGGGATCTTCTTCTTCCAGTGGTACAGCTCGGACAAGCTCGCCATGCGCTCGATCGGTGCCCGGGAGGTGTCCGCGCAGGACGCCCCGGAGCTCCACATGATGGTCGACCGGCTGTGCCAGTTGGCGGACATGCCCAAGCCGCGGGTCGCCTACTCCCCCTCGGCGGTGCCCAACGCCTTCGCGACCGGCCGCTCCCCCGACCACTCCGTCGTGTGTGTGACCCGCGGACTCCTGGAGACCCTGGAGCCCCCGGAGGTCGAGGCCGTCCTCGCCCACGAGCTCTCCCACGTCGCCCACCGCGACGTCACCGTGATGACCGTCGCCGGCGTCACCGGTGTCGTCGCCGGCCTCATGATGCGGTCCTTCCTCTACGTCCGGATGGGAGGTCGGGACAACAAGGGGCTACCGGTCATGCTCGTGGCGATGCTCGTCGGGGCACTCGTCTACGCCCTGAGCTTCGTGCTCATCCGGGTGCTCTCCCGGTACCGGGAACTCGCCGCCGACCGGGCGGCCGCCCATCTCACCGGTGCACCCTCCACGCTGGCCGCGGCACTCACGAAGATCAGCGGACAGGCCACGCAGGTCCCCGCGAAGGACCTGCGGGAGACCTCCGCCGCGAACCATCTGGCGTTCATCCCCGCGATCAACGGGAAGGACGTCCGTCAGTTCTTCTCGACGCACCCGTCGCTGGAGAAGCGTCTGGAGCAGCTCGCGGAGATCTCCCGCGACCTCAGTCGGTGAGGCCGGGGGCGTCCCAGACCGGGGACCAGCGGGACATGTCCGATTCGATGTCGAGATCGGTCGACAGGACCCCACGCATCTGGATCTCCAGGGCGGAGTCGCGCGTGTGTGGACCGGTCTGCGCGAACGGGTAGAAGGTCCCGCGCTTGTACAGGTAGACGAGCGCCATCCGCCGTCCCTGTGGATCGGCCAGGTACAGTGTCGAGCACAGCAGCATGGGGCCGAACCCCTGGTTCTCCAGGGAGGAGTTCACCGCGTGCATGCTCGTCACCAGGTGCGGCACGTCCGTGACCGCCGCGGTGTTCGTGATGACCTGCCAGGTGAAGCCGTAGCCGTCGTTCTCCTGCCGGACCGTCGTGTCCGGATCCGAGGCGATGAGGGCACGGCTCTCGGCCTCCACCGAGTCGAAGGCCGCACCCTCGACCTCCCGGAAGGCCACCGCGGCGACCCCCGTCGGGGTGAAACCGGTGGCCGCCTGCACGGTGAGGACCGCCGGGGGCAGTGCGAAGAGGTCGTCGAGGTTCGCCTTCTTGGGCGTCGACCGGCCGAACAGGGCGTCGAGGAATCCCATGCGTGCGTGTCCCGCCTCAGCGCAGCGGCGCGCTCTGGCCGCGGGAGGCGATCTCGAACTCGACCCCGGCCGCGGGGACGGCCACGACGTCACCGACGTGCAGGCGCTTGCCCCGGCGGGTGTCCGGCTCGCCGTTCACCAGGACCTCGCCGGCGGCGATCATGTCCTTGGCCATGGCGCCGTGCTCGGCCACCCCGTGGAGCTTGAGCACCTGGCCCAACTGGATCTCCGCGTCGCGGATCTCCACCCGTTCCCGTTCAGTCATCAGAAATCGAATCCTCCGAAGTCGCCACCGAAATCGCCGCCGAAGTCGCCTCCGGCGTCACCACCCATGTCGCCGCCCGTGTCACCGGAGGCGGCACCGTCCTCGTACCCCTCGGCATAGGAACCGTCCCAGCCGCCACCGAATCCACCCATGAGCATGGAGCCCATGAGGATGCCCGGCAAAAGTCCGGAGCCCGCATAGGAGTTGAAGTAGCCGCGGTTGTACTCGGCATAGGCCGGGCCCGCCTCGTAGTAGGCCCGGCGGCCGTGCCCGTCGGCGGTGGCCACCTTGCGGACGGCGGGTTCGGCACCGACGGCCACCCGCTCGGCATCGGCGGCGCAGACCGGCACGGGACGCAACTGGCCACCGGCCGGGGCCCAGTCGACGTCCTCGACGCTCGGGCCGTGCTGGGGGTTGAAGAAACAGGGCGGACGGCGGACCGGCAGGTCCTCCCCCGCGATCCGGGCCCGCACGCACTTCGCGGCGTAGCGGCCGTCCTCGAGCGCCTCGGTGACGTGCCGGACGTCCTCCGGCTCGTCGATGCACTCGAGGGTCTCCTTCGCGGTGTCGTAGGCCTCGAGCGCCCGCTGGTAGTCCTGCCGGGCACCGTCGTCGAGGTCGACACCGGCGGTGACGACGTCGAGGTCGGCGACCTCCTCACCGAAGGACGTGACGTCCTCGGCGGTCGCCTTCTTCACCAGGTCCAACTCGTGGCGCTTCTGCTCCAGTTCCCGCTGCTTGGTACGGCGGGAGGATATGACGAAGACGACGAGTCCACCGATGAGGAGGGCGAAGAACAGATAAGCCATGTGGTCTACTCCGTGGTCGTGCGGACCGGTCGTGCGGTGGCGGACGGTACCGATTGTCCGTCGGGATCCTGTGGGGCGGCTGTGTTCGGCAAAGGGGACTTGCCGACCCGGGTCCGTTCCCGCCCCGGGCAGGAGATCACAGGAGCCCGGTCACGCCCTTGACCAGGGTGAACGCTCCCCCGGCGAAGGCCAGCGCGATCATCCCGGCCCGGGCGGCGCCGAGCGGGACCCGCCGGGACAGCCCGTCGCCCGCCGCGAGTCCCACGAGCATGGCCACGAGGATCGCCACCCACACCTGCCAGGTGAGGTGCGGCAGTGCCCGCGCCGGGTCCAGGGCCACCTTGGCGATCACCGCACAGGCGGCGTTGGCGAGGAAGTAGCCCTGGGCCGTCGCGGCGAAACTGCGCTGTTCCCAGCGGGTCATGATCGCGTAGACGCTCAGCGCCGGACCCCCGACCCCGGCGGCTCCGCTCATGAACCCGGAGACCACACCGGCGGTCCCGGACTTCCACGGGCGTGGGACGACGGGAGCGGCGAACCGGGAGCCGAGCAGGGAGGAGGCGATTCCGAGCACGATGAGTCCCCCGACGAGCACGTACAGCGCATCGGAGCCCATCGACACTGCCAGCCACGCGCCCGGCAGGATGCCCACGAGTGACCCGGCCAGCAGGACCGCCACCCGCTTCCACCGCACCTGGCGCCACACACGGGTGAGCACGAGGGCCGCCGACACGACACTGCACAGGTTGACGAGGACGACCCCGGGCACCGGGTCGAGCAGGAGGACGAGGAACGGGCCGGCGACGAGTGCGAACCCCATCCCGGTGATCCGTTGGGTCGCAGCACCCACGAAGACGGCGGCGAGGACGAGGAGGACGACGGTGACGGACACCCCGCGAGTCTATTTGCCGGGGTCCGTGCCCTGCGCCGGGGTCCGTGCCCGTGCCTCCTGTGCACATTCTCCGCGTCTCGTCCGGGTCTCCGACTCCGGGCCCCGTACACCCGCCGTCGGGACTACCCTGTGGGGCATGGCTCTCAACCCCTCCCACTGGGACGGCTTCACCGCCGACCCGCACGAGACCCCGGACCTCCGCGCCTCGGACGCGGACCGGGAAGTCTTGTTCGAGGTGCTCGGGACCGCCTTCTCCCAGGGCCTGCTCGACGTGGACGAACACGCCGAACGCATGGAGACCGCCGGATCCGTCCGGACCCTCGGGCAGGTGCTCCCCCTGCTCCAGGACATCGTCGCCCCGCCGGGCACGGACACCGGGACGGGCACCTCGGCGGCGTTCTCCGGCTCCCACGACCTCGTGCGTCGCGCCACCGGACCGACCACCCCGGCAGCCCGCCGTGCCCTGCGCGATCTCGACGAGCTCGACGGGCTGCCCACGGACCCCGAAGGCATCGAGGACGCAGCCCTCGCCCACTTCAAGGACCGGATGCGGCGTTCGATCGGGTCCGCGGCCGTCCCCATCGGGATCACGCTCGCGATCTGGCTGGTGAGCGTCCTCGCGTCCGGCTCGTTCATCTTCTTCTGGCCGGTCTTCGTCATCCTCGGCTTCGGCTCGAACGTCGCGAGCACAGCATTCAACCGGCAGAGCATCATCACCGAGCGTCGCCGCCTGCTCACCACCCGGGCCCGGGCCAAGCTCGGCGACCCGGAGGCCCGCGCCCAGGTCGAGGCCAAGCCGAGCCTCTACTCGCCCGAACACCTGAGCAGCACCCGCGCCCAGCGTCGGCACCGCAAGCGCCGGCGGTGAATGCGACGGACCCCCGTCCCGACCCTGAGGTCGGTGACGGGGGTCCGTCGTGGTGCAGGCGCCTCGGCGTCGCCGAGGGGGCCTGGCGGTGGGATCAGAAGCCCATGCCGCCCATGCCACCCATGTCGCCCATGCCCTCGGCACCGGCGGCCGGAGCGGGCTCCGGCTTGTCGGCGACGACGGCCTCGGTCGTGAGGAACAGACCGGCGATGGACGCGGCGTTCTGCAGGGCCGAACGGGTCACCTTGACCGGGTCGTTGACACCGGCGGCCAGCAGGTCCTCGTACTCACCGGTGGCGGCGTTGAGGCCGTGACCGGCGGGCAGACCCTTGACCTTCTCGGCGACGACACCGGGCTCGAGGCCGGCGTTCGTGGCGATCTGCTTGAGCGGCGCCTCGATGGCGACCTTGACGATGGAGGCACCGGTGGCCTCGTCGCCGGACACCTCGAGGGTCTCGAAGGCGGTCTTGCCGGCCTGGATGAGCGCGACGCCACCACCGGCGACGATGCCCTCCTCGACGGCGGCCTTCGCGTTGCGCACGGCGTCCTCGATGCGGTGCTTGCGCTCCTTGAGCTCGACCTCGGTGGCGGCACCGGCCTTGATGACGGCCACGCCGCCGGCCAGCTTGGCCAGGCGCTCCTGGAGCTTCTCGCGGTCGTAGTCGGAGTCCGAGTTCTCGATCTCCGCACGGATCTGGGCCACGCGACCGGCGATCTCGTCGGCGTCACCGGCACCCTCGACGATCGTCGTCTCGTCCTTCGTGACGACGACCTTGCGGGCGGTACCGAGCAGATCGGCGGTGACGTTCTCGAGCTTGAGGCCGACCTCCTCGGCGATGACCTGACCGCCGGTGAGGATGGCGATGTCGGCCAGCTGCGCCTTGCGGCGGTCACCGAAGCCGGGGGCCTTGACGGCCACGGACTTGAAGGTGCCGCGGATCTTGTTGACGACGAGCACGGCCAGGGCCTCGCCCTCGACGTCCTCGGCGATGATGAGCAGCGGCTTGCCCGACTGCTGCACCGTCTCGAGGACCGGGAGCAGGTCCTTCACGTTCGAGATCTTCGAGTTGACGATGAGGATGTAGGGGTCCTCGAGCACCGTCTCCTGACGCTCCTGGTCGGTCACGAAGTAACCGGACAGGTAGCCCTTGTCGAAGCGCATGCCCTCGGTGAGCTCGAGGTCGATGCCGAAGGTGTTCGACTCCTCGACGGTGACGACGCCTTCCTTGCCCACCTTGTCGATGGCCTCGGCGATCTTCTCACCGATCTCGGCGTCACCGGCGGAGATGCCTGCGGTCGCGGCGATCTCCTCCTTGGTCTCGATCTCCTTGGCGGAGTCGAGCAGGACACCGGAGACCGCCTCGACGGCCTTCTCGATGCCGCGCTTGAGCGACAGCGGGTCGGCACCGGCGGCGACGTTGCGCAGGCCCTCGCGGACGAGTGCCTGGGCGAGCACCGTGGCGGTCGTCGTGCCGTCACCGGCCACGTCGTCCGTCTTCTTCGCGACCTCCTTGACGAGGTTCGCGCCGATCTTCTCGTAGGGGTCCTCGAGCTCGATCTCCTTGGCGATGGAGACACCGTCGTTGGTGATCGTGGGGGCGCCCCACTGCTTCTCCAGAACGACGTTGCGGCCACGCGGGCCGAGGGTCACCTTGACGGCGTCGGCCAGCGTGTTGAGGCCGGTCTCCAGACCGCGACGAGCTTCCTCGTCGAATGCAATGAGCTTTGCCATGTGACTGGGGTCCTCCCTGACAGGGGTGGATGGAACGAATCGACCCGCAGGCGCCCGCGACGGCAGGACCCCACCGCATTTCTCGTCAACGCGGATGGGAGTCCACGACCTGCTCGGTCGAATTTCACCGCTCACAGTTTTAGCACTCTCCCCACCCGAGTGCAAAGTGACCACCCGGGGGTGACGCCACCCATGGCCGCCGGAAACCGGATAGCCTCCGGACTGTGGTGAAGACGCCTGCTCCCCCGAATCCCCCCGCACCGGGCCCCACCGGTCACCGACCCCGTCCCCCGGCCCCGGAGTGGGCCGTCGTCGCGTCCCTGGCCTTCGCCGGGATGTGCTCGGCCTTCATGTTCACGCTCGTCGTCCCCCTCCAGGCCGACCTGCCACGCCTGCTCGACGCCTCCCGGTCCGACACCTCGTGGGTCGTGACGATCACCCTGCTCGTCTCCGCGGTCGCCACCCCTATCAGCGGACGCCTGGGCGACATGTACGGGAAACGGCGGGTGCTCGTGTACCTGCTCGCCGCACTCATGGTCGGCTCCCTCATCTGCACGTTCGCCCCCTCGATCGAGTGGCTGATCCTCGGTCGCGGGCTGCAGGGCATCACCTCCGGCACGATCCCGCTGGGGATCGCCGTCATGCGCGACGTGCTCCCGGCCGAGAAGTTGGGCACGGCCGTCGCACTCATGTCCGCGACGATGGGTGCCGGCGGCGCCTTCGGCATGCCCCTGGCCGCCTACCTCGCGCAGGGCCACGACTGGCGCACCCTCTTCTGGGTCTCCTTCGGACTCGGACTGATCGGCGCGCTCGCGATCCGGTTCGTCCTCCCCCGCGACACGCTGTTCGCGCCGGGGCGCCTCGACCTGCTCGGCGTCCTGGGGCTCGCCGGTGGCCTCACGGGGCTGCTGCTCTACGTCTCCCGCGGCGGCACCTGGGGCTGGGGCTCACCGGTCTCCCTCGGCACGCTGGCCGCGGGCGTCCTCGTCCTCGCCGTCTGGGGCGTGTACCAGTGGCGGACCCACGATCCGCTCGTCGACCTCCGGGTCGCCTCACGCCCGGCGGTGCTGCTCACCAATCTCGCCGCGATCGGCATGGGGTTCGCGATGTTCGGCTCCCAGGTGTCGTTCCCCCAGCTCATGCAGTTGCCGCAGGAGACCGGGATCGGGATGGGGCTCACGATGGTGGAGTCCGCGCTGTGCATCATGCCGGCGGGCATCATCATGATGGTGCTCTCGCCGCTCTCGGGACACCTGCAGAAGGCCTTCGGACCCCGACCCCTGTTCACCGTCGGCACGACCGGGATCGTCGTGTCCTACGTCTTCGTGCTCCTGTGGTCCGACCAGGTGTGGCACATCGTCGTCGCCAGCTGCGGTGTCGGACTGGGCATCGCCTTCTCCTTCGCCGCGATGCCGATGATCATCATGCGGGCCGTCCCCGCCGACGAGACCGGTGTCTCGAACGGACTCAACGCCCTGTTCCGGTCGATCGGCACCTCCTCGGCCGCGGCGGTCATGGGTGGCGTGCTCGCCACCCAGGTCGTCCGGGTCGAGGGCCTGCAGGTGAACACCCCGACCGCGGACGCCTTCGCCCTGTGCTTCTGGATCGCGATCGGCGCCGCGGCCGTCGCCATGGCGCTCACCTTCTTCATCCCGCGGCACCGCCCCGAGGACACCCGCCGCACCTGCCCCACGGACTGAGTGCGCCCGGGACTGAGTGCGCCCGGGTCCCCCGGACACGAGAGAAGCACCGGAGGACGAATCCTCCGGTGCTTCTCTCACAAGCCCTGCCGCGATGAACGGATCACCGCGACGGAGCCGAAACCTGGGGGTCCCAGGTCGGTGTGATCAGGGGCTGATCAGAGCGGGGAGACCTTCTCCGCCTGCGGGCCCTTGTCGCCCGAGCCGACCTCGAACTGGACCTGCTGACCCTCTTCGAGGGAGCGGTAGCCGTCCATCTCGATCGCGGACCAGTGGACGAAAACGTCCTGGTCGTCGCCGTCAACGGTGATGAAGCCGTAGCCCTTTTCAGCGTTGAACCACTTGACGGTGCCTTGTGCCATGAATTTCTCCGTAGAACTGTTTCGGTGGATGCGGTCGCATCCTCAACCGGCGTCCGAACGGGCCGATGTGCACCTTTCGCGCACCGGACCGTACGAAACGAAAACCGATCCCGACCAGGAGAATCGGAGAAACCCTGGAAGAGGTGGTGTAATCATTTCGTGACATTTACACCTTACCACGGGAAATCGTCCCGGGAGGACCGGTCCACGACAATTTCACCTGCGGCGGAAATGCGGCGCCACCTGGGAAAACGCTGACAGGACGTGGATCACGTCCCCGCCGCGGGAGGTCACTCCTCCTCGGTCGTCCCCGTGGGCTCCTCCGTGTCCTCCGCCGCCGGCGGATCGTTCGCGATGTCCGAGCACAGCACGATCGTGAGGTCGGCGGTCGTGAAGTCGGTGGACTCCTCCGCACCGGCGGCACCGATCTCCTCGGCCAGGAGGGTGGCCTGGGCCTCGAACTCGGGGTCCGAGTAGTAGACGAAGGTCTCCGAGTCCGGGGTCGAGTGGTTGCCGACCTCGACGACCTCCCAGTCGCGGTCCGCGACCGCGGTCTCGAAGTCCGCGCCGGCACCGGAGACCCCGGAGGCGTTGAGGACGGAGACGGTCGCCGTCTTGTCGATCGCCGGTGCCGAACTCTCGACCTCGGTCGGCTCCGCGGTCGCCTCGGCCCCGGAGCTCTCCTCGGCGATGACGTCCGCCGGGTCGGAGGTCGAGCGTTGGATGATGTTCACCGCGCCGACCACCAGCAGGATCGCGGCGAGCGCGAGCACCACCACGAGGGCGACGGCGCCGGCCTGCGAGGAGGGTCCGGACGTCCGGCGGTGGGCGCCACGGCGCTCACTGGGCTCCAGACGGTCGAATTCGTCGGTCGGGTACTCGGACATCGTCACCTCGCGATTCGGGCCTGTGCACGGGTCCGACGACGGGTGTCGCGGATCCGGCGGAGTCGTGTGATGAGCACGGGGTCCGCGGCCTGGGCGGCCGGGTCGTCGAGCAGCGCCCCGAGCATCTGGAAGTAGGCGGCCGCGGACATGTCGAAGCGTTCGCGGATGGCGTGGTCCTTGGCGCCCCCGTAGGTGGACCACCGGCGCTCGAACTCCAGGACCTCCGCCTGCAGGTCGGTCAGTCCCCGGGCCTCGGCGACACTCGTGGGGCGGTGTTCAACCCGTGCGGGGGCGTCACCACCCGCCGGCGTCGAGGTGTCCCCGGGACGCGCCGCTGGTTCCTCTGGCATGTCACCGACTTCCTTCTCCTGCGTGGTCGGACCCATCCTAGCGAGGAACGACACCCCTGTGGTTCCGGTGCACACGGTGTCGCATCACAAAAGGAGCAAAGCAGCCGGACGTCGGCCACGAACGCCCACGACCCGGACACCTCCGAGCCGGACGGAGCGGCGAGGTGCCCGGCAATCATGCCGAGGAGGGCAGGGCGTGGGGTCCACCCCGAGGGGAGAGCGGCCGGGCATACGATGCCGCCGCCCCCGACCGGAGTCCTACGGAGGTCGGGGGCGGCGGCATCGTGGGCGGGAGGGGTGGACCCCACGCCCCGCCCGTCACACGAGATGCCAACTCCAGGGCACCTCGGGCGCGGAAGAACCTCAGCCGAACTTCACGTTCACCTGTTTGATCTGGGTGAACCCTTCCAGCAGACCCTCCAGCGAGGCCTCACGGCCGAAGCCGGAGGTCTTGTACCCGCCGTAGGACTGGCCGGCCATCTGGGGACCGCCCTGGTTGACCTGGACCCAGCCGGACTCGATCCGGTCGGCCATGGACAGGGCCTTGTCGATGTCCTTGCTGAAGACGAAGGCGGCCAGACCGTAGTCGCTGTCGTTGGCCATCGAGACGACCTCGTCCTCGTCCTTCCACGGGATCACCGAGAGGACGGGACCGAAGATCTCCTCGCGGCTGGTGCGCCACTCGTTGCGCGCCTTCGAGAGGATGAGCGGCGCGTGGTAGAAGCCGGGCTCGCCGACGGTGAGGGACTCCCGCCCGTCGTAGGCGATCTCCACCCCGTCCATCGAGGTGCCGATCTCGATGTAGTCGGCGATCCGCTTCCACTGCTTCTCGTTGATGACACAACCGATGTCGGTCGCCTCGTCGCGCGGGTCGCCGACGGTCATGCGGGAGATCCGCTCGACGACGCCGGCCAGGAACTCGTCGTAGACGTCCTCGTGGAGGAACAGCCGCGATCCCGAGGTGCACGACTGCCCCTGTCGGGCGAAGCGGGTGGTGAGGACGACCTGGTCCATGACGTCCTCGGTCGCGGAGTCCGGGAAGACGATGGTGGGGCTCTTGCCCCCGAGTTCCATCGAGGAGTGCGCGAGGCGGGCGCCTGCGACCTCCGCGACGTGACGTCCCACCTGGGTCGACCCGGTGAAGGACACCTTGTCGACGTCCGCGTGCTGGACGAGCGCCTCGCCGATGACGCCGCCGAGTCCGGTGACGATGTTGAGGACGCCGGCCGGCAGGAACTCCTCGATGATCTGACCCATCCGCAGGATCGTGAGGGGGGCGTCCTCGGCGCACTTGAGGACGAGGGTGTTGCCGGCGGCGAGAGCGGCCGGGGTCTTGAAGGCGGCGATCATGAGCGGCGAGTTCCACGGCAGGATGCCCGCGACGACACCCAGGGGTTCGCGACGGGTGTACTGCAGCTGCCCCTCACCGGCGGGCAGGGTCACGCCCTTGACCTCCCCGGCGACACCTCCCATGTACCGGAACAGGTCGACGAGCGTGCCGGTCTCGGGACGGGCCTGGGTACGCAGCGCGTTGCCGGTGTCGAGCGCCGTGAGCTGCGCGAGTTCCTCGGCGTGTGCCTCGAGTGCGTCGGCGGCGGCGAGCAGGCGCTTCTGGCGCTCCTTGAAGTGCAGGGCGCTCCAGGCCGGGAAGGCCGCACGTGCGGCGGCGACCGCCCGGTCCGCGTCCGCGGCCTTGCCCTCGGGCACACGCGCGATCACGACGTTCCGGTCGATCGGGGTGATGACGTCGGCGCGTTCTCCGTCGAGCGCGTCGACCCACTCACCGCCGATGAGCATCTTCCAGTCCTGGGCGGCGGGGAACTCTGCCGGGAGGTCCGTCATGAGCGGTCCTTTCGTCGGGGATGTCGGGGGTGTGGGTTGCCGGGGGACCCTGTGGCGGACGCCACTGTCCTCCCGGTCGATCTTCGCACGCCCACCGGGCGCACCGCGACCATGGACTCCCCGCTAGTCTCGGAGCCCATGAGCACCCCGCACGGCACACCCGTCCCCGGATCCACCCCTGGATCCGCCGCTGAGTCCGCCGCCGGTGCACGGCGGCCCCTCACGGAGATCATGAGCCCGGACTGGGCCGCGGCACTCGCGCCCGTCGAGGACCACATCCACGCGATGGGCGACTTCCTCCGGGCCGAGAACGCCGCCGGCCGTGGCTACCTGCCCGCGGGCGAGGACGTCTTCCGCGCCTTCCGCGAGCCCCTCGCCGATGTGCGGGTGCTCGTCGTCGGGCAGGACCCCTACCCCACCCCCGGGCACGCGATCGGGCTCTCCTTCGCCGTCGCCCCCGAGGTCCGCCCGATCCCCCGCTCCCTGCAGAACATCTACGCCGAACTCGCCGACGACCTGGGCATCCCGCCGGCACCCCACGGTGACCTCCGTGCCTGGTCCCGCCAGGGCGTCATGCTCCTCAACCGCGTCCTCACCGTCCCGCCGGGGAACGCCGCCGGCCACCGCGGCAAGGGGTGGGAGGCCGTCACCGACCTCGCGATCGACACCCTCGCGGCACGCGGCGGACCGCTCGTCGCGCTGCTCTGGGGCCGCGACGCCCAGTCGCTCACTCCCCGCCTGGGCCGGGTGCCGATCGTCGCGAGCCCGCACCCCTCTCCGCTGTCGGCCCGCCGCGGGTTCTTCGGGTCCCGCCCCTTCTCCCAGGTCAACGCCCTGCTCGAACAGCAGGCGGCCACCCCCGTCGACTGGCGCCTCGACGGCTGATCTCACCGCCGCCCCGTCCCCGGCACCCCACCGGCCGACCGACCCGCCGCCGAGGCGCCCTGCCCGGGGCACAGCAGGTCCGGGGCACTTCGGGAGCGCTGGTCAGCGGGCCGGTTCGGTCGCCTCCGCGCCGTCGGTGGACGGGGTGTCCTCCTCCGCGCGGGCATCCTCGTCGGCGACGACGATCTCGTGGGCGCCGAACCGCTTGCCCAGGCGCTTGCTCACCGGACGGGCCAGCCAGTCACCGAGCACGACGCCGACGGCGATCGCCGCGTTCGCGATGATCGCGGCGAACAGCGCACCGAGACCGGTGGCCAGCGGCACGTACTCGGTGGGCTGGACGATCTGGTAGACGGCGGCGAACACGCTCAGACCCTGCAGCAGCGGGAAGACGCCGGGGATCACCATGACGACGGCCGGGGACCCCCGGTAGAGGGCGACGGGCCGGCACAGGAACCCGACGAAGGTGGCCGCGATGAACGTCACGAGGATGTTGTCGAGGCCCAGGCGCGCGAGCAGGGTCCACGCGATGAACCCGGCCATACCGATGAGCGCGGCCGGGAGGATGATGCGCTTGGAGGTCTGCATGCCCACCGCGCCCGTCGCGGCGACGCCGAAGGCCGCCACGAAACTGAGGATCCAGACGAGACTGCTGCCCCCGCGGGACTCGACGAGCACCTCGATCTCGTGCATCCCGAAGGCCTGCCCGATCATGAGCGACACCGCGATACCGGTGACGATACCCGCGAGTGACATGACGACCTGGACGGTCCGCCCGGCCGCCGTGATCGGGAACCCGAGGAGGGCGTCCTCGATGACGGAGATGAGCGTCTGCGTGGGCAACAACAGGATGATCCCGCTGGCGACCAGGTACTGCGGTGACCCGATGAGCTCGAACTCGGCGGCCGTCATCGCGACGAGGGTCGTGAAGGCCGCCATCACCGCGGCGGAGAAGAAGGCCGGTAGACCCAGACCGCCGAGCTTGGCGCCCACCCGGTCGTTGAGCACCGCCATGAGCATGCCCAGCAGGGCCGACGGGTAGGACCCGCCGATGAGGAGGGCGAAGCACCCCGCGAGGATCCCCCACGCGATCGTGACCGCCCAGTTGGTCCAGGGGCGCTTCTGCCGGCGGATCGCGTCGATGCGTTCGCGGGCCGTCACGTAGTCGATCTCGTGGTCGACGATGTCGAGCACGAGGGCGTGGACGGCCGAGAGCTTGGCGTAGTGGAAGGACTGCTCACGGGCCACCCGCATGACCGTCACCAGACGCCCGTCCGGGTCCTGGTAGTGGGCGACGAGCGAGTTCGCCGTGAGGTCGACCTCCGCGGTGTCGAGGCCGAGGGCACCGCAGGTCGCGATGACGGAGACCTCGACGTCCGAGGTGCCGGCACCGGCCCGCAGCATGATCGACCCGATGTCGACCGCGAGGTCGAGGATCATCCGGGCCTCGTCCTCGCTGCGCCGCTCGGCGACGATGGGCTCCTGATAGGGCGTCCCGCGCAGGACGGAGACGATGGGGATCGGCTGGGTGTCGGCCTCCTCGGCCGCCCGCGTGGAGAACCGCGACTTCGCCGACCGCACCAGGTAGTCCGAGATCTTCTTCGAGGCGCGCCCGCCCGACTTCAGCAGTTTCTCCGCCTTGTCGCGCTTGCGTTCCCCCGTCTCTCCCGCGAGGTCGGGGGCGAGTGCCGGATCCGCGGCCGCGGCGCGCGCCGCGTCCACCTGCCACCCGGCTCCCGACCGCTGCTCGGCGGTGTCCGGGGACGGGGTGTCGTGGTGGTGCCCACGGCGGGGGCGCGAGCGCTCGCGGAAGTACTCGGAGACCTTCTCGGAGCGCCCGTGCCGGCGCCTCCGGTCGGTGTCGGCCGGCGCGTCGGGGTCGGTGGAGGCGTCTGGTTCGGTGGGTCCCTCGGGTTCGGCCCGCCCGGTGTCGGTCCGCTCGGTGTCCGGTACCGCCGAGGCGTCCTGTCCATCGTCCGTCGCGCCACCGGCCGGACAAGCGAAGGCGGTTCCCGGCAGCGAGGCACCCGGCACCTCGTCGGTGTCCGTGCCCGCGACGGTGGGGCTGGGCGTGGAGGGCGCCTCGGGAGCGGGGGTCCGGGTCGGAGCCCGGTGCACAGTGGTGAGGACGTCTCCGGTGTCCGGGTCGGTGTGGTCGGCCGAAGGGTCGTCGACGTGGGGGATCTCGGCGGTCTCGGCGTCGTCGGATTCGAGGATCTCGCCGTGTTCGTCGGTGTAGAGGCCGGCCTCGGCCAGGGCGTCGGCAGCGAGCTCGCGGGAGTTCGCCGTGGTGCGCAGGGCGGCTCCGGCGGTGGGGCCGGTGTAGCCCTGGTCCTCCGGATCCGTGTGCGGGGAGTGCGCGTCGTCCCGGTCCTGCTCGTCGTGCATGTGCCGCTCCGTCCTGCCTCTGGTGTCCGATCGTCGGGGATGTGGGGAGGGATGACCCGTGTGAGAGGGGGTCGTGGCCGGTGGGCCTGCCGTCGGGCGAGGAGTGCCGTCAGGCGGGGGTGGCCACGTAGGTCTCGCCGAAGGGGTCGGCCCACAGGCCCTTGCCCGTCGCGGCGTCGTGCGTGTAGACCTCGCGGCCGCCCACATAGACGTGCTCGGCGCGGGCGTCGAGGTCGAGCGGGTGGCGGTCCCACACGACGACGTCCGCGTCCTTGCCGACCTCGAGCGAGCCGATGCGCTCGTCGAGACCGAGGATCCGGGCCGGGTTGACCGTCACGGTCTCCAGCGCCACGACCGGGTCGAGTCCCGCCTTCACACAGAGGGCCGCCTCGTGGATGAGGAAGTCGATCGGGATGACCGGGGCGTCGGTGGTGAGCGCGATGCGGACGCCGGCCTCGGCGAGGACGGCCGGGGTGGCGAGCGTCCGGTTGCGCAGTTCCACCTTCGAACGGGTGGTCATGAGCGGGCCGACGATCGCGTCGACGCCCTTGGCCGCGATGTAGTCGGCGATCAGGTGGCCCTCGGTGCCGTGGTTGACGACGAGGCGGTAGCCGAACTCCTCGCTCAGGCGGATCGCGGTGGCGATGTCGTCGGCGCGGTGGCAGTGCTGGTCCCAGGCGAGCGTGCCGTCGAGGACCTCGGCCAGGGTCTCGAGCTCGAGATCGCGGTCGAAGGGCTCACCCTTCTCCTCGGCGGCCGCACGCTTGGCCGCGTAGTTGGAGGCCGCGACGAAGGCGTCGCGGATGACCTTGGCGGTGCCCATCCGGGTCGAGGGCAGCTGGGTCCGTTCCCCGTAGACACGCTTGGGGTTCTCGCCGAGGGCCGACTTCACGGACACGTCCTGCGAGATGAGCATCTCGTCGACGATCCGACCCCACAGCTTGATGGCGGCGGTCCGGCCCCCGATCGCGTTGCCGGAACCGGGCTTGACGACCGCGGCGGTGACGCCCCCGCGCAGGGCGTCCTTCATACCGATCTCGCACGGGTCGATCCCGTCGATCGCGCGGACACCGGCCTGGTTGGGCGCGGTCATCTCGTTCGTGTCGTTGCCGGACCAGCCCTCGCCGTCCTCGTGGATGCCGACGTGGCCGTGGGCCTCGACGAGGCCGGGCGTGACGACCTTGCCGGAGACGTCGACCGTGGTCGCGCCCTCGGGGACCGTGACCGAGGCGGCCGGACCGACGGCGGTGAGGCGGCCGTTCTCGAGGACGACGGTGCCGTTCTCGATCGGCGCAGCCCGTTCACCGCGCGCTGCGATCGGCAGGACGGTTCCCCCGGTGAGTACGACGGTGGTCACGGGCGGGACGGGGACGGATGTGTACATTCTTCGGATACTCCTGATCGGGGATGGAGGGTGCACGGACAACGGTAGTCGGTGCGCGCCGGTGGCGGAGACCGCTCCGCGGTGCCGACGGACGCCCACCGGACTAGAGTGCGGTCCATGACCTCGACGATCACGCGTTACGTCGCCCTCGGTGACTCGTTCACCGAGGGCCTCAACGATCCCGACCCCACCGGGACGCCCGACCGGTTCCGTGGCTGGGCCGACCGGCTGGCCGAGTCCCTCGTGACCTCCCCGGCCGGCAGTCCCGACCTGGAGTACGCCAACCTCGCGGTGCGCGGTCGGCTGCTCGAACGGATCATCGACGAGCAGATCCCCCGCGCGCTCGCGCTCGAACCGGACTTCGTGACGATCTGCGCCGGCGGGAACGACTGCATCCGGCCGGGAACCGATGTCGAGTTCCTGGCCGAGAGCTTCGAGCGTGCGATCACGGTGCTGCGCGAGGAGGGGATCCGGGTGCTCATCGTCAACGGGTTCGACACCTACGCCTCCTCGCCGCTGTTCCGCACGCTGCGTCCCAAGGTCGCCGTCTACAACTGTCACCTGTGGACGATCGCCCAGCGCCACGGTTGCCAGATGCTCGACATCTGGGGCCTGCGGGAGCTCTACGCCGCCGAGTGCTGGTCGGAGGACCGTCTGCACCTGAGCTCCACCGGTCACACCCTCGTCGCCGAGGAGGCGCTCAGTACCCTCGAACGTTCCTGGCTCTTCCGTGGCGGCGTGCCCGGCGAGTCCGCCCACCCGGACGAGGCCGCCACGGTCCTCGCCGAGGGGTCCACAGGTGTTGTCGGAGGGCAGGGCACCTCGGCCGCGGGATCGGACGGGGCCGGTGCGACCGACGATCCGGCCGAGTCCGTTCTCGCCGACGAGGTGGCCGCCACCCACCGGGCGACCGCCGGTCCCGAGACACACGACCCACGCCGCGGCTTCAAGGTGACGCCGCGTCCGCCGCGCCCCGTCAGGGACGCCCTCATGGAGGAGTCGGTGTGGTTCCGCGAGTACTTCGTCCCCTGGGTGAGCCGTCGTCTGCGCGGGGTGAGCTCCGGGGACGCCGTCCGCCCTAAACGCCCCGTCCCCACCCCGGTGGTCGACCCCGAAGCCCCCGACCCCGAGTCCTGACCCTCCCCACACGAAATCACGTACTTCGGCTCGGATCACGGGTTCCGAAACACGTGATCCGAGCCGTTTCCCGTGATCCCACATCCCACCGAAGTGAATGACTCGGAGACCGGGCGCGACCCCACCCGAGGACCCCAGCCGTCATGCCAAAGGAGGGCGCGGCGCGGGGAAACCCCGAGGGGAGTGGCTTCGGGCATATGACGACGGACCCCCGACCGGAGCGCTGGCGCAGGTCGGGGGTCCGTCGTCATGGGCGGGAGGGGTTCCCCGCGCCGCGCCCGTCACGAGAAATGCCAGCAACAGGGCACCTCGGCAGCAGGGAGCCGTCAGGCGAAGAGCTGCTGGAGGGGCCCACTCACGAAGTACACGACGAACATCGCGGCGCTCACGTACATGAGCGGGTGCACCTGGCGGCCCTTGCCGCGCAGCAGCTTGATGGCGACGTAGGTGATGAAGCCGGCGCCGATGCCGTTGGTGATCGAGTACGAGAACGGCATGAGGACGATCGTCATGAAGGCCGGGATGGCGATCTCGACGTCGGCCCAGTCCACCCGGGTGATCTGCTGCATCATGAGGAAGCCGACGAGCACGAGGGTCGCGGCGGCCGCCTCGGAGGGCACGATGTTCGCGACCGGGGCGAGCACGATGGTGAGCAGGAACAGGACACCGGTGACGACCGAGGCCAGGCCGGTGCGGGCGCCGTCGCCGACGCCGACGGTCGACTCGACGAAGCCGGAGTTCGAGGAGGTCGAGCCCATGCCACCGCCGATGGCGCCGAGGGCGTCGGCGACCATGATGCGACGGGAGGAGGGGATCTCACCCTTCTCGTCCTTGATGTCACCCTGGTTGGAGATCGCGACCATGGTGCCGAGCAGGTCGAAGAAGTTGGCGATGAGGAGGGTGAAGACGGCGAGCGCGGAGACGACGATGCCGACGTTCGTCCAGGAACCGAGCAGGTTGAAGTTGCCGATGAGCGAGAGGTCGGGGAGGACGAACCACTGCTGGTCGAGGCTCGGGACGGTGAGGCCCCACCCGGTCGGGTTGACCGCGCCGTCGTCACCGATCTTGGGGCCCACGCGGAAAGCGCGCTCGAAGATCAGCGCGAGCACGGTGGCACCGATGATCGAGTAGAGGATCGCGCCCTTGACCTTGGCCGAGTGCATGGTGAACAGGCCGACGAGGGAGATGACGAAGACGAGCATGGGCCAGCCGAACAGGGAGCCCGCGTTGCCGAGCGTCAGGCCGTTGCCGCCGGCGTTCGAGATGAAACCGGCGTTGATCATGCCGATGAGGGCGATGAACAGTCCGATGCCCACGCTGATCGCGTCCTTGAGGGACTGCGGCACGGAGTCGAAGATCGCCTTGCGGAAACCGGTGAGGACGAGCACGAGGAGAACGATGCCCTCGAGGACGACGAGGCCCATGGCGTCGGCCCAGGTCATCCCCGGCAACACGACGATCGCGGCGACGAGGAAGGCGGACAGGCCGAGCGAGGACGACACGGCCATCGGGAAGTTGCCGACCAGACCCATGAGGATCGTGAGGAGGCCGGTGACGAGCGAGGTGGCCGCGGCGATCGCGGCGAGGTTCGGGGTCTCGCCGCCGCCCAGGTAGTTGCCCATCGAGTCGGTGACGGTCCCGAGGATGATCGGGTTGAGGACGATGATGTAGGCCATCGCGAGGAAGGTCGAGAGACCGCCGCGCAGCTCGCGGGTGACGTTCGACCCCCGCTCGGTGATCTTGAAGAAGCGGTCGAGGGCGGAGGCGTCGCCCGCCCCGGCCCCCGTGGCCGCGCCGGCCGTCGTCTGTGTCGTGGACTCCGCGCTCACGGATACCTTCATTCTGTGCTCGGTGGCACGCGGGTGTCCGGACCGCGCCGGGATCGACGCGGTCGGGCACGGATCCGTGCCGGTGAAAGGGGTCCTCGCCAGTGTAGGACCGGGCAGGTGACGAGATCGGTACGGATCCCGGCCTTTGTAGCCCATCGCACACCGATAGGCTGAGGGACGAGCCCGAACGCGTCACCCGGGTCACCCGGTGGTTCGCGGGTCGGAACCATCCACTGGGTTCGCGGTGTGCGTCGCACACACGCACCGCGCACGCGCTCCCCACTCGCACACCCATTGAGAGGACGGGAACATGACAGTCGCAGTACTCGTGGTCGTCGCCGTCATCGTCGTCGGATTCTTCATCCTCCTCGCGCTGCTGTTCGGCGGCCTGAGGACGAGCATCTTCTTCACCGTGAAGACGCAGGAGAACGTGATCGTCGAACACTTCGGCAAGTTCAAGAAGGTCGCCACCCCCGGCCTCAACACGAAGATGCCCTTCGTCGAGACGACGACCAAGCCGATCTCGCTGCGGATCCAGCAGTTGGAGGTCAACATCGAGACGAAGACGAAGGACAACGTGTTCGTCTCGATCCCGGTCGCCGTGCAGTACCAGGTCGATGCCAACCGCGTGGCCGACGCCTACTACATGCTGTCCAACCCGCAGGAGCAGATCCGTTCCTACGTGTTCGACACCGTGCGCTCGGCCCTGTCCTCCCTCACCCTCGACAGCGCCTTCGAGTCGAAGGACGACATCGCCAAGAGCGTCGAGCAGCGCCTGTCGCAGTCGATGAGCGCCTACGGCTTCATCATCCGCAACACCCTCGTCACCGACATCGCCCCGGACATGCGGGTGCGCGACTCGATGAACTCCATCAACGCCGCCCAGCGCGACCGCGAGGCCGCCCAGGCCCTGGCCGAGGCCGACAAGATCAAGCGCGTCACCCAGGCCCAGGCCGAGGCCGAGTCCAAGCGCCTCCAGGGTGAGGGTGTGGCCGCGCAGCGCAAGGCGATCGCCACCGGTATCGCCGAGCAGTACGAGATGCTCAAGAAGGTGGGCATCGAGCAGACCGCCGAGCAGCTGCTCCTCATGACCCAGTACTTCGACACGATGCAGGACGTGGCCCGCAACGGTCGGTCGAACGTCCTGTTCCTGCCCTCGAACCCGGGCCACCTGGGCGAGATGTCCCAGGAGATCCAGAACGCCCTGCTCACCTCCTCCGAGGCCGCGAAGGCCCGCGACACGGCCGGTCCCTCGGTCCCGGAGATGGAGGAGACAGCGCACGACGAGGAGGAGAAGGAGCACTCCCGCCGCAACCGCCGCATGCAGGAGCAGGTCGAGGCCGCCCGCGCCCGTGCCGCCCAGGCCGCCCAGCAGGCGTCCCAGGGCTTCGGGAACATCCCGGGTCCCCCGCAGACGCCGCCCATGCAGTGAGACGGCTGCGGTGAGCACACCACCGCGGTGAGATGCCTCGCCGACACCGGAGCCGCCGAGGCGCCCCACCCCACACGAGAACCCCGCACGTCCCTTCCGGGAGGTGCGGGGTTCTCACGTCGTGCGGGTCGTCGTGCAGGGATCTCGCGTCGTGCGCGGTGTCGACCCTCAGGCCGGGGCCGGCGTCGTGACCGGCTCCGCAGCGGGTTCCGACACCCGCGCCCCGGAACCCAGTCGGGCCTCCGACCCGGCGTCGAAGACGAGCACCCGTTCCGGGTCGACCCCCAACCGCAGTCGGGTGCCCACCGCCGGGTGCTCTCCCTTGGGCAGACGGGCCACGTACCGTTTGTCCGGGACGTCGCCCTCGCGCACGCCGTACACGTAGGAGTCCGAGCCGAGTTCCTCGACGAGTTCGACGACCACCTCGAACCGTCCCATCTCCTCCGGTGCCGGAGCAGCCGGGTCCGCCGCGCCCGAGGCGCCCGTCGTCCGGGTGCCGTCCCCGACGACGTGCAGGTCCTCCGGGCGGATCCCGACGAGCACCGGACCGGTCGGATCCACGCCCGCGAGCAGCGGCACCGTGAACTCCCCGTCGACGGCGCGACCGTCCTCCACCCGGGCCGGGAGGAGGTTCATGGTCGGGGACCCGATGAAGCCCGCGACGAACAGGGTCGCCGGGGTGTCGTAGAGCTCCCGCGGTGTGCCGACCTGTTCGACGCGGCCACCGTTCATCACGACGACCCGGTCGCCCATCGTCATCGCCTCGGTCTGGTCGTGGGTGACGTAGACCGTCGTGACACCCAGGCGTCGCTGTAGCGAACTGATCTGCGCCCGGGTCTGCACGCGCAGTTTCGCGTCGAGGTTCGACAGGGGTTCGTCCATGAGGAACACCTGCGGGTCGCGCACGATCGCCCGGCCCATCGCCACGCGCTGCCGCTGCCCGCCCGAGAGCTGCCGCGGTTTGCGGTCGAGGAGCCCGTCGAGTTCGAGGATCGCGGCGGCCTGGTGGATCCGCCGTCGGCGTTCCTCCTTGGGCACCCCGGCGTTCTTCAACGAGAACTCCATGTTCCCGGCCACCGTCATGTGGGGGTACAGGGCGTAGCTCTGGAACACCATGGCGACGTCGCGGTCACGCGCGGTGACCGCGGTGACGTCCTCCTCACCGAAGCGGATCGACCCGGCACTCGGCAGTTCGAGACCCGCGAGCATCCGCAGGGTCGTCGACTTGCCGCACCCCGAGGGACCGACGAGGACCAGGAACTCGCCGTCGGCGATCTCCAGGTCCACGTCGGCGACCGCGGGCCGGTCCGCGCCGTCGTAGGTGAGCGAGACGCCGGAGACGGAGACTGCGACCACGACTCAGTTCTCCAGGGTGTCGGCGAGGTCCGACTCGTAGAGTCCGGTCATGGTCTCCTGCGAGGCCTGCAGACGTTCCTCGACGTCGACGTCCGTCGTGAGGATCTCCTGGAGGGCCTGCGAGAGCTCGTGGTCACCGCCGGGCAGCAGCACACGGCCGAAGTCCTGGGTGCGCGAACGCTCCTCGAGCTGGTTGACCGCGATCTCGTAGTTCGGGTTCTGCTCGTAGAGCGCCGAGAGGTCCGAGTCCGTCCGCACCGGCATGTAACCGGTGAACTCCGAGAACTCCGCGGTGTTCTCCGCGTTCGTCACGAAGTCCATGAACTGCGCGGCCGCCAGCTGCTCCTCCGGGGTGGACTTGGCGGAGATGCCGATACCGGCACCACCGGTCGGCACGACGAGATCCTGCTCGACAGGGCCGCCGGGCAGCAGTCCGACGCCCACCTCGAAGTCGGCGGAGTCGGTGACACCGCCGAGCGATCCGGTCGAACCGATGTACATCGAGGCGGCACCGGCGGCGAAGTCGTCTCCGGCGGAGTTCGAGGACACCGTCGCCCAGCCGTCCTGGACGGCGGTCTGTGCGAAGGTGACGGCCTCGACGGTCTCCGGGGAGGTCAGCGCGCTCATGTCCCACTCGTCGGACCAGCCGCCGCCGTACCCCCAGACGAGGTTGTTGAGGACCCAGGCCGGGTAACCGTCGGCCGGCGGGAAGGCGAAGGCCGCCTGCTGTCCCTCGATGTCGGCGTCCATGAGCGTCTGCGCGGCGGCCTTCACGCCCTCCCAGTCGGACGGGACGGCGTCGTCGAGACCGGCGGCCGCGAAGTGGTCCTTGTTGTAGTAGAAGACCGTCGTCGACCGCGAGTAGGGGACGCCGTAGTGGGAGTCCTCGTACAGGTAGTCGTCGTAGAGGGTCTGCTGATAGGTCGAGACGTCGTTCCCGACGGCCTCCATCACCTCGTCGACGGGCAGCAGCGAACCGTTGACGTGGTTGGAGAACCAGGTCGCGTCGGAGACGACGACCATGTCACCGATGTCGTTCGAGGTCTGCGCGGTCTGGAACTTCTGCGAGACCTCCTCGTAGTTCGCACCGGCGGTCACGAGCTCGACCTCGATCCCGGTCTCCTCGGTGAAGGCGTCGATGAACTCCTGCTCGAGCTCCATCGTGCCGCCGGGGTGGTTGGACCAGAAGGAGATGGAGTCCGCGGGTTCCACGGTGGCCCAGTCCACGGCGGCGGCCTCGTCGGAGCCGGAGTCGTCACCGACGGCGGGGCCGCAGGCGCTCAGGCCGAGTGCGGCGACACCGGCCAGGGCCGCGACAGGGAGGGCGCGCGCCTGCAGGACGCGGGGGAACGGGGTGTGACGGGTCATGTGTGGGTTCTCCTCGGGAGTGGATGGATCCGGGGTGGTCGGGGTGGTCGGAGAGATCATTTGACGGCCCCCTGCGTGAGACCGGCGACGATGTACCTCTGGAGCGCGGCGAAGACGACGAGCACGGGGATGACGACGAGCACGGCACCGGCCATGAGCACGCCGTAGGAGCCTGTCGAAGTCTCCAGCGACTGCAGGAGGTTGAGACCGACGGGCAGGGTCATGACCTCGGGGGTGTCCGTGATGACGAGCGGCCACATGAAGTTGTTCCACTCCCCCACGATGGTCACGAGCGCGACGGTCGCGATGCTCGGCGCGGAGACCGGCACGACGACCGTCCACATCCGCTTCCAGTGACCGGCGCCGTCCATCTCGGCGGCCTCGAGGAGTTCCTTCGGCAGCGTCTTGAACTGCTGGCGCAGCAGGAAGGTGCCGAAGGCCGTCCCGAGGCCGGGCAACAGGATGCCCAGCAGGGTGTTCCGCAACCCCAGGCCGGTGATCGTCATGTAGTTGGGCAGCAGGGCGACCTCCGGCGGCACCATGAGTGCGACGAGGATCGCGATGAAGATGACGTTCTTGAACCGCACGTCGACGAAGACGAGCGCATAGGCCGTCGCGATCGCCAGGTACACCTTGATCGCGGAGCCGACGACGGTGACGATCACGCTGTTCGTCATGACCCGCAGCAGCGGGACCTGGTCGGCGACCGCGCGGTAGTTGTCGAGGGTCGGGTCCTGCGGGAGGAGACGGGGGCTCGTCGTCGTGATCTCGTGGGGCGGCTTGAACGATCCGATGACCATCCAGAGCAGCGGCAGCACGATGAGCAGGAACGCGATGAGCAGCGGCAGGTAGCCGCCCAGGAGCGTCGCGGCGAGGTTCTGCCGCGAGAAGGGACCCCCGCCGCGCAGCACTCGCCGCTTCTTGGCGGCCGCGGTCCTCCCCGGATCCCGAGGCGCCCCGTCCCCGAGTGCCGCCCGCTCGGTGTCCGGCCGCTCGAGCGTGGTGGTGGTCTCGGTCGTGCTCACGAGTAGTGCACCTTCCGTTCGACGAAGCGCATCTGGACGGCGGTGATGACGAACAGCGCGAGGAAGAGGACGACGGAGATCGTCGCGGAGTAGCCGGCACGCTGGTAGGCACCGAAGCCTTGGAGGTACAGCTCGAAGACGATGGTGTTCGTACCGTTGCCGGACGGGGTCATGATCTTGAGGATGTCGAAGGCCTGCATGGAGCTGAGGATCGTCGTGATGAAGAGGAAGAACACGGTGGGGCTCAGCAGCGGCAGGACGACCGTGAAGAAACGGCGTACCGGCCCGGCCTTGTCGATCGCGGCGGCTTCGAGCAGGTCCTGTGGGATCGACTGGAGGCCGGCGAGATAGACGACCGCGCAGTAGCCCAGGTTCTTCCACACGTAGACGATGATGACCATGACGAGCGCGAGGTCCGGGTCGAGGAACCACTGTGGCGAATTCATGCCCCACTGGCGCAGGAAGTAGCCGAGGACGCCGATCGCCGGGTCGAAGATGAACGACCAGATCATGCCCACGCCGACTCCGGAGAGGACGTAGGGGCTGAACAGGGCCGTCCGCGCGAGGGTCCGACCGGGCAGCGCCCGGTCGAGGACGAGGGCGAGGAGCAGGCCGACGACCATGGCACCGAGCACCGTGGTCCCGGTGAAGATCAGGGTGACCCGCCACATCTCCAGGCCCGCCGGGTCCGTGAAGAGCTTCACGTAATTGTCGAACCCGGCCCAGGAGGCAGCTCCCGCACCCATCCGCCAGTCGAGGAACGAGTAGTACACGTTCGAGACGAGCGGGTAGTAGATGAACGCCGCGATGATGAGGATGTTGGGCCCCGCGAGGGCGGCGAACACCAGCCAGATGCGGGCGGCCCGGCGGCGTCGGGTCCGGCGGATCCCGGCGGTACCACGGGAGACAGGGCCTGTGGCGGCGGTCGGGCCGGGGGCGGTGGCCGCCGCGGTCGGGGTGTCAGGCCCGGGGACGGGTCCGGTCACCTGCACGGTCATGGAGGGTCCTCACTGGGAACGGGGATGTCATGTGGTGTTCGTTCGAACACCGCATGACAGCCAATCGTTCCGGTGTGAACTGCTGACGCGGAAAAGGTGAACGGAGGAAAAAGCCCAGGTGAAAGAGGTGCGGGCGCGCACATGCGACAGGCCCGGGTCGGACGTGATGTCCGGCCCGGGCCTGTGAATCGGAGCCCCCTGTCGGGATCGAACCGACGACCTACGCTTTACAAGAGCGTCGCTCTGCCAGCTGAGCTAAGGAGGCGTGCCGTGCAATGGTACGGCACCCCGGCGCGGCCCGTCATATCGATCGACGTCGACGGACCCGCCGGGAGACGGGGGTGGCGATCAGCCTGTGTGGATCAGCCCGTGGTGATCAGCTGCTCGCCTGGATGAGCGTGGTGGCGAAGGACTGCGGGTTGCCCCACACGTCGCCCTCGACGGCCTCGCCGTTCACCAGGACGGTCGGCGTACCGGACACTCCTTCGTCGCCCATCGCCTCGGTCGTCGTCTTGCCGACGGTGTCTGCGAAGGTCTGCTCGGTGATGCACTGCTCGACCGTGGGTGCCGCACCCTCCTCGGGCACGGTGGCGATCGGGGTGGACGGGTCGACCCCGGCCTCCTCGGCCAGTGCGATGAGCTGCGCGTCCTCCATGCCGTTCTGGCCCTCGGCCGGCTGGTTGGCGAAGAGCGTCTGCATGAACGGGACGAGCGTCGCGTCCTGACCGGAGTCGGCCACACACGCGAAGGCGTTGGCCGAACGGGTCGAGTACTCGTTGCCGTTGGACTGCGAGTCGAGGAAGGCGATCGGTTCGAGCTCCATGACGAGCGAGCCGTCGGCGATCATGTTGCCGATAGCGGTGCCGTTGCCCTCCTCGAAGGCCTTGCACGCCGGGCACTGGAAGTCGAGGTAGACCTTGAGGTGGGCGGCCGTGTCCTGGGCACCCGAGTCGGCGACCGTGGGGAGGCCGGCGGGCACCTCGGCGTCGCCGGGCTCCGGGGAGGCGACGACCTGCAGTTCCTCGGAGTCCGCTGCTTTGGCGAGCGTGACGCCGCCGCTGACGTAGGCCTGCGGGCTCAGGGCCGGCTTGTTCGCCTGGACGAGCAGGAAGGTGATGACGAGGGCCACCGCCACGACCACCAGACCCAGGCCGGAGAACAGGATGATGCGCGAGAGCTTGTCCCGGCGGGCCTGTTCGTCGGCCAGCTGGCGGGCCTTCTCGCGTGCGTTCTGCCTGCGCTCCGGGCCGGAGGGCGTGTTCTTGGCCATGGGTCCTCACATGATCGACGGGTGCGTCCGGGAGCCATCCTAACGGGGAGGGCGGTGCTGGGAGGGCCGTGGGGGCGACCGGAAGTTGAACCTTCAAGCAACTCTCGGGAACGCGCCCGGGAGCGGCCCGAGGGAGGCCTCGCCGACGCTCAGTTCGTCATCGGCACGTGGGAGAACAGGTTCTCCCCCGCCGGCCACCACAGGGTCGCGGCGCCGGAGACGACCGCGGCGATCGCGAGCACCCCGACGGTCGCCAGACCCGCGAGTGCGATCCACTGTCCGACGGGGATCCGCACGACGGCGCGGACGATCTGCCGGGACCCCACCCTCAGGTGGACGGAGCCGGGACCGAGCCACAGGACGACCCCCGCGACGGCACCGGCCGCCCACAGGGAGAACACCTCGGACATCCCGTCGGGCACGATCCCCAGCGGGTCGAGCCGCATGAGCACCGCGACGGCGAGCGCGGCGACGATCGGCAGCACGTGCGTGACGAGGCCGAGTGCCGCCTCGGCGAGGAGCGCCAGCGGCACCCGCCCCACCGACCCCATGGTGCTCAGTGCGCCGGGCCCGTAGACCGTGAGGGTCCGGTGCCGATACCGCAGGACGTTGGCGACGGTGCGCGCCGCGAGCACCCACAGGAAGGACAGGAAGGCGACGACGAAGGGGCCCAGCGGCGTCATGGCCGTACCGAGGAAGGCCATACCGAGCACGGCCCAGTTCCCGAAGGACGCCGCCGAGGTGCCCTGTCCCCCACCGACACCCGCGCCCGGCATCTGCCCGGGGGCACCGGCCGGAGCGTTCGGACGGTGTGGGACCGGGGTACCGGGGGCCGGGCCGGAACCCTGGGGACGGTCGAGGCCGAGCGGACCGTAGGGCCGTGCACCGGGACGCGGACCCGAACCGGCCGGGGCCTGCCGGGCCGGGGCGTTCGGGCCGGGACCACCCGGGGGTGCACCGGGGCCGGGCCGACCCTGCGGGGAGCCGGGGCCGGGACGGTGTGGGGGTGGACCGGTCGGGGCGCCTCGGCCGCGGGGATCCGTGGGAGCGCCGGGAGGGACCTGTCCGCCGGGGCCCGTGGGCGGACCGGGACGGGGACCACCGGGGCCGGCGGGTCGCCCGTGGGGACCGGGCGGGACGACGACCCCGGCACCGGTCCCGCCGGCACCGCCGGGCACCGGACGACCGGCACCCGGGTGCTGCTGCCGGGGCACACCGGCCTGGACCGGCATGCCACCGGGACCGGGACGGGGCACGGGCGGACCCGGACGCCGGGACTGCCCGAGCGTCGGCATCCGCCCGGACTCGATGTCGACGAGTGCTTCGAGGATCATGTCGCCGCTGGGGCGCCGCTCCGGCCGCGGATCGAGACAGGCCCGCAGGAGCGGGACGAAGAGCGAGGGGACCCCGGTGAGGTCCGAACGGCCCATCGCCACGCGTCCGAGGACCGCTTCGAGCGGGCCCGACCCGTAGGGGTTGCGGCCCGTGGCGGCGAAGGCCATCGTCGCGGCCCAGCCCCACCAGTCGGTCTTCTCGTTCGAGGGCTTCCCGTCGGCGATCTCCGGACTCAGGTAACCCGGGGTGCCCATGACGAGGCCGGTCGCGGTGACACGGACTTCGTCGGCGACCTGGGCGATACCGAAGTCGATGACCATCGGCTCGCCGTCCATGATCATGACGTTCGCCGGTTTGAGGTCACGATGGATGACCCCGGCGTCGTGGACCGCCCGGAGTGCGTCGAGGAGCCCGTGGCCGAAGTGGACGAGTTCGTCCTCGGCGAAGGGTCCGTTCTGGCGGACGTCGTCGGACAGGGTCATGCCGTCGACGAACTCGGTGATGATGAAGGGGTGGTCGGAGTCGAGCTCCGCGTCGAGGACCTCCGCGATCCGCGGGTGCTTGATGCGACGCAGGGTCCGCACCTCGCGGGCCAGGCGGGCACGGGCGGTCTCGTCGTTCGCGATGTGCGCATGGAGAACCTTGACGGCGACCGGGTTGCCGTCCCCGTCCACGCCGAGGTGGACGATCCCCATGCCGCCCGAGCCCAGCTGTTCGAGTAGGCGGTATCCGCCCAGTTCTTCCTGTTCCATCGGCCCCAAGACTACCGGTTGCCGAAACATTCACTCGGTACGCTGAAGGGCACGGCCCGGATCCCCCTGTCAGGACGCCCCGCGTCCGTGCCCCGGGCCGCTGACAAGGACGAACAGTGAGGAGACACGTGGACATGCTTTCCACCGAGACACCCGAGCGATCCGTCCCCCGCCCCTTCCCCGCCACACAGGCGGGCGGTCCGGGCGCCGGCACGTCCCCGGGCAAGGACTTCGTCGTCATCGCCAACCGGCTCCCCGTCGACCGCGACGACTCCGCGGACTCCCCCGGGTGGAAGACCTCTCCCGGCGGACTCGTCACGGCACTGCAGCCGGTGATGAGATCCCATGACGGAGCGTGGATCGGCTGGGCGGGCGTCCCCGACGAGGACCTCGACCCCTTCGACATCGACGGCATGCACCTCGTTCCGCTCCGGCTGTCGCCGGCCGAGATCGAGCTCTACTACGAGGGGTTCTCGAACGCGACCCTGTGGCCGCTCTACCACGACGTCATCGTGCCCCCGGAGTTCCACCGCACCTGGTGGGACTCGTACAAGAAGGTCAACCGCCGGTTCGCCGAGGCGGCCGCGGCCACCGCGGCACCGGGCGCCACGGTGTGGGTGCACGACTACCAGTTGCAGCTCGTCCCGCAGATGTTGCGCAGCCTGCGACCGGACGTGTCGATCGGGTTCTTCAACCACATCCCGTTCCCGCCCTGGGAGATCTTCGCGCAGTTGCCGTGGCGTACCCGGATCCTCGAGGGTCTGCTCGGCGCCGACCTCATCGGCTTCCAACGTCCCACCGATGCGAGCAACTTCCGTCGCTGTGTGCGGATGAACTTCGGCTGGCGGACCAAGGGCGAGTCGATCCGGGTCCCCGCACGCGAGGCGACCGACACCACCCCGGCGACCGACGAGCACGTGGCCGCCGCCAAGGCCTTCCCGATCTCGATCGACACCGGGACGCTCGACCGGGCCTCCCGGGACCCCCGTCTGATGGAGAGGGCCCGGGAGATCCGCCAGGAACTCGGCGACCCGAAGGTGCTCCTCCTCGGTGTCGACCGGCTCGACTACACGAAGGGCATCCGACACCGCCTCAAGGCCTACGAGGAACTCCTGGGCGACGGCCGGCTCAGCACCGAGGACGTCACCCTCCTGCAGATCGCCACGCCCAGTCGGGAGCGGATCGACCAGTACCAGCAGATCCGGACGGACGTGGAACTCGCGGTCGGCCGCATCAACGGGGAGTACTCCGGGCTGGGCAACCAGGCCGTCCACTACTTCCACCACTCGTACCCCCGGGACGAGATGACGGCTCTCTATCTCGCCGCCGACGTCGTGCTCGTCACGAGCCTGCGGGACGGCATGAATCTCGTGGCCAAGGAGTACGTGGCCTGCCGGACGTCCGGCGACGGGGTCCTCGTGCTCTCCGAATTCACCGGGGCCGCGGACCAGCTCACCCAGGCGCTCATGGTGAACCCGCACGACATCACCCACCTCAAGGACACGATCGTCCGTGCCGTCGAGATGGACCCGAAGGAGCAGCGTCGCCGCATGAAGGCGATGCGACGCAAGCTCCGCCACGAGGACGTGCAGACCTGGTCGGCGGACTTCCTGGCCGCCCTCGACGAGTTCGACTCCGACAAGGAGATCCGCGGGTGGGAGAAGCCGTGAGCGACCGGCAGCACCTGCATCCTCCTGTCCGCGCCGCCGCCGAGGTCGACCTCTCCACGCTCGTGGGCGCCCGGCGTCTGCTCGTCGCGCTCGACTTCGACGGGGTCGTCGCACCTCTGCAGGACGACCCGGAAACCTCGGCACCCCTGCCGACGACCGCCCGCGCGATCGAGGCACTCGTCGCTCTCCCGGACACCGTCGTCGGGTTCCTCTCGGGTCGACCTCTGGAGGTGCTCCGGCGGCTGGCGCGGGCGCCGCACGGTGCCGTCTTCATCGGTTCCCACGGCGCCGAGGAGGACTTCTCGGGTCTCGCCCGTTCCACGGGGAACGCCGGGGGTACGGCGGGCACGGAGACCGTGAGGAGCGCGGACGCCGCGGACGAGGCGCCCTCCCCCGCCGAGCAGGACATGCTCGACCGCCTCGACGCCGGCTTCGACCGCATCGCCTCTGCGGCGCCCGCGGACGGTGAGGGCGATCTGCGACTGGAGGACAAGCCCCTGGGCCGGACCTTCCACCTGCGCGGGGTCACCGGTGAGCGGCGGGAGTACTTCGAGCAGGCCGTCGACGCGCTGGCCGACCAGGTACCCGAGGCCCGTCACCTGCACGGCAACGAGGTCATCGAGTACGCGGTGCGCACCCACACGAAGGCCGACGGACTGGAGCACATGGCGCGGGTGGTCGGGGCGGATGCGCTCGTGTTCCTCGGCGACGACCGCACCGACGAGGACGCCTTCGCCCTCATCCGGGAGTCGGAACGCACGCGGGGTTCGGGCGCCTCGGCGGTGCTCCCGCCGGCGGTCGGCATCAAGGTCGGCGAGGCGGACACCGTGGCCCCGACCCGGATCGCCGATCCCGCGGCCGTCGGCGCACTGCTCACCCGCCTCGCCGCCGAGCGCGCCGCCGCGCACTCCACCCCATGAATCGACTGTGCGCGGATCGGCGTTCGACAGGGTCGTGAACGCCGATCCGCGCACAGTCGATCGCCGGAATCAGGCCGGCCGGTGGTCGAGCATCGACTCCTCGTAGAGTTCCGTCGCGATCGGACGGTAGTCGGTGTCGTAGTCGTACCACTCCGACATGTCCTCGAAGGAGCCGCCGTCGGTGTACCCGAGCTCCTCGGCACGCTCCGCCCAGTGCGCGGAACGCTCGTCGAGACGGGTGAGGACGTCGTCACCGAGCACGCCGCTGGCCGCG
>NZ_JBDIUY010000024.1:0-10076 GCF_040212315.1 Brevibacterium litoralis
AGTCGTACCACTCCGACATGTCCTCGAAGGAGCCGCCGTCGGTGTACCCGAGCTCCTCGGCACGCTCCGCCCAGTGCGCGGAACGCTCGTCGAGACGGGTGAGGACGTCGTCACCGAGCACGCCGCTGGCCGCGACCTCCTCGCGGGTCGACTCCGCGAACTCCGCGATCGCGTCCTGCAGGTCCGGCTCCACTTCGAGAATGTCGACATCGGACTCGTGGGCCGCGGCCACGGCGTCCGCCTTGCCCTCGTTCGTCATCCGCATGGTGCCGTGGAAGTTGCCGTCGAAGGCATCGAACAGGATCTGCTGGTAGGCGAGCGGCAGGCCCTTCACCCCCTGTCCCGCGACGATCGACAGGGCCACACGCGGGAAGCTCGTGGTCGTCGGGTGGACCAGGTTCGGTGCGACCTCGAAGAAGCCACCCTGGGTAACGTCGGAGAGCAGGGCCAGGGTGCAGTCGACGGTGCCGCGTTGGAGCGCCTCGTACGCCTCGACACCGGCGATCGACACCGGGGACCCGCCCACGTGTTCGACCATCGCGAGCGCGGCCGGGGACCCGACACGGACCTGGAGTCCCTCCCAGTCCTCCGCACTCGTCGCGGGCTCGGCGCAGGTGGCGTAGTAATCACCGGACGCGAAGACCGGCATGAGCGGCATGAGCCCCTGGGACTCGAACTCATCGAGGATCTCCGGGCTCGTGAATCCCATCTCGGCCGCGGTGAGGTTCGTGACGAGGTCCCCGGTGAGCGGCGGAGAGGGCTGCCCGGAGAGGATCTCGTTGAAGGCGTTGAACGCCGGGTACTGGCCGGGGTCGTAGGCGGGGATGGTGAGCGCCAGGTCGATCCGTCCGTCGATGAGGGCGTCGTCGACCTCCGCGTACGAGGCGATCGACTGGTTCCACGCGAGGTCGAGCGTGATCTTGCCGCCGGAGCGTTCCTCGACGGTCTCGGCATACTCCGTGTACGCGACCGCCTGGGGCGAGTTCTGCGAGGTGGCGGACACCTGATAAGTGAGGGTCACGGGGTCGAGGTCGGCGATCGCGGTCTCGACCTCCTCCGCCGAGGCGCCGTAGGCGTACCCGTCACCGGCGGCGGTGTCCCCGCCGCCACCGCCTGCTCCACCGGCACAGGCGGAGACGAACAGGCCGGTGGCCGCGAGGGCGGCGAGCGTGGGCAGGGTACGACGTGGGACGGCCGGACGGGGCCGCGCTCCGCGGGGCCGTCGGGAACGGAATACGGGGATTCGCATGCCGGTCTCTCCTTCGAGAAGGCGTGGGGACGTGCGGCACCTTCGCCGCACGTACGGGTGCACCCAACCTATGCCCGGCGTTTTCCCAGGTCAACGGCCGCAGGTCGACGGGCCGACCTCACCGTCCGCGCATGGGCTTCTCCGAGGACCGCAGGACGAGTTCGGGCGCGACCCGGAAGTCAGGCAGTCCCCCGCGGGCGGCGAGCGCCCGGGCGTCGGCCCCGGATTTCATGAGTCGGGCGAGTTCCCCGAGGACCGACTCCGCGATGGCCGGCCAGTCGTAGGCCAGTTGTGACATCGGCGGATCCACGACGTCGGCATCGGGCATCTCGCCGACGGTGAGCAGCGACAGGTCGCGGGGCACCCGCAGGCCCCGCCGTCGGGTCGCCTCCAGGACCCCGAAGGTGAGCGCCGGCGAGCAACTGATGATCGCCGTGCAGTCGAGGGCCAACAGGTGGTCGGCACTCTGCGCCCCGGACATGATGCCGGGACCGCCCACCTCGACGGGCGCCTGTTCGCGTGTCGCCGGGATGTGGAGGATGTCCGCCATCGACCGCCGGAAGGCGCTCGTCCGGATCCCCGCGCTGGAGTCCTCGGGAGTCGCCAGACCGATCCGTCGGTGCCCCAGGTGGACGAGGTGTCGCGTGGCCGTGTCGATGCCCTGGGCGGCGTCGAGCACCACCTGCGCGACGCCCTCGTGCCGCGCGTTCGAGACCCGGACGAGGGGGATGTCGAGCGCCGCCAGGCGACCGACCTCCGGCGTCGCGGTGCCCCCACCGAGCACGACCGCCCCGGCCACACCCGATTCCTTGAGCCGGGCGGCCGTCGACGCGAGGTCCTCGCCGGTGGCGATCCGCACTGCAACCCAGTCACGGCGGAACATCCGCTGCACGATCTCCAGCGCCAGCGACTCGTAGGGGTCGACGTCGGTCCCGCGGACCACCGCCTGCACGAGCGCGACGAGGGTTCCCTGCCGCCGTTCGGTCGGCCGCCGGACACCGAGGGTGCGCAGGGCGACCTCGACCGCCTCGGCCGTCTCCTGCGAGACTCCGGGCTTCCCACGGAGCACCCGCGAGACGGTCGACACCGACTTCCCCGAGGCCTCGGCGATCGCCCGCAACGACACGTCGCCCCGGAGGTCCTCGGAACCGGCGGACGAGGTGCCCTGCACCCGGGACGTCCCGTCCCTCTCCCACCGCGCCGTCACTGCCGGACCCCGGCGGTCGAGGACCGGGCTGTCAGCCACGGCCGGAAGGTCGGTGGCACCGCCTTCATCCGGTCCCCCGGGAGGTCGAGCACTGTCCGCACCGCCGCGGTGAGCGCGTCGACCATGCCACTCTTCTCCAGGCCGAGCACCGTCGCGGGCGGGTCCGTGTACCGCATCGTCGAGGAGTCGCCGAATCCGACGACGGACAGGTCACGGGGTACGACGAGACGACGACGGCGCACCTCGGCGAGGACCCCGTAGAGCTGCAGGCCCGCCTGCACGATCACGGCGGTGCAGGTGGCGTCACGCAGGGTGGCGGCGGCGCTGATACCCCCGGAGAACGACTTGGGTACCGGGGCGATCCACCTCTGCAGCCGGTCCGGGTCCGTGAAGGACCGGGCCGGGTGCTCGGCCAGGAACCGCTCGCGCAGCGCCGCAGCGAGGTCACCGGAGTCCAGGCAGATCAACCCGATCCTCCGGTGCCCCAACTGACTCAGGTGGTCGAAGGCGAGCGTGAGCCCGCCGGTCAGGTCGACGCGGGCGGCCACCCACTCGGCGCCCACCCGCTTGCCGTCCGTCGGGCGCAGGGGCACCTCCTCCAGGGTGGACTCCGCGAACCGGACCACGGGGACGTCGACGTCGATCGGGGTGAAGGTCGGGGTCACGACCGCCGAGGCTCCGGCGGCCACCGTCGCCCGCAGGTCCCGCAGGCCGGGGTCGAGGAACGGCGTCGCGGTGAGGAGCCCGAGTTCCTGGAGCTGGACACACACCGCGCGGACCACCTCGATCTGCCAGTGTTCGGGGCTGGGAGGCGGACAGACGGCCACGAGGTGCGACGCCTCGCCGTGGAGCAGGGTCGACCGGCTGTACCCGGTGGCCTCGAGGGCTTCGAGCACCCTCCGGCGGGTGGACGCGGCCACCTTCTGACGACCGCCGAGAACCCGGGACACCGTCGTGACGGAGACGCCGGCGGCCTCGGCCACGTCCTCCATCCGTACGGCGGCGCCCGATCGCACCGCGGTACCCGATCGCACTGCCATGTCCCCGATCCTAGTCACCTGCACGCGAGGCGTCTCACCTGCGTATTCAGCCTGCGTTCATTCGACCCCGGGTAGAATGGCCCGGTCCCGCGCAGACCCCGAGTCCCACCAGGAGCAATGATGCCGACGGTCACGCTGTCCGACGTGAGCCACCGTTACCCGTCCACGGTGACGCCCTCGGTCCGTGACGTCGACCTGCACGTCCGCGCCGGGGAGTTCTTCGTGCTCCTCGGGTCCTCGGGCAGCGGGAAGTCCACGATACTCCGGATGATCCACGGCCTGGAGACCCCGGCCACCGGCACCATCGAGATCGACGGCCGGGACGTCACCCGCAGCCTGCCCTCGGACCGCGACGTCGCGATCGCCTTCGAGAGCTACGCGCTCTACCCGCACATGTCCGTGGCCGAGAACATGGGGTTCGCCCTGCGCCTGTCCGGTGTACCGCAGGAGACCATCACCGAGCGGGTGGCCGAGGCGGCCGCGCGTCTGGGACTCTCGGACGCGCTCGACAGCAGACCGGACCAGCTCGACGGACTCCAGCGCCAGAAGGTCGCACTCGCCCGGGCGCTCGTGCGGGGACCACACGTGCTCGTCATGGACGAACCCCTCGCCACTCTGCCCGCCGAGACGCACGTCGAGGTGCGCGATCAGATCCGGGTGCTCCAGCGACAACTGGGGATCACCACGATCTACGCCACGGAATCCTGCGCGGACGCCGTGGCGGTCGCCGATCGGATCGCCGAGGTCCGGGACGGGACCGTCACCCGGGTCCTCGACCGTGACGATTTCGCGGCGCTCGACGCCGCCTGAGTCGGCCGGTCCCCCGTGCACCTCCACCTCGACCGGTGGGCCGCCGAGATCGCAGGTCTCCCGTGGCACCTGCCGCTCGTCGACTGGCCCGAGGACATCCTCGTCGGCCTGCCCCGCGGCATCTCCCGACACGTCGTCCGGTTCGTGCGCCCCGCCGGGACCGTCGTCGCGGTCAAGGAGACCACCGACGCCCTCGCCCACGAGGAGTACGAGACACTCTCCTCCCTCACCAACCTCGCGGCCCCGACCGTCGAACCGCTCGGGTACGTGACCGGACGTCGAGGCGCGGACGGGTCGCCCCTGCCCGGTGCCCTCCTCACGCCCCACCTGCAGTACTCCCTGCCGTACCGGGCGCTGTTCTCCCGTCATCTGGCACGTGACACGGCACTCCGCCTCGTCGACGCGCTCGCGGTCCTGTTGGTCCGCCTGCACCTCGCCGGTTTCTACTGGGGCGACGTGTCCCTGTCGAACGCACTGTTCCGCAGGGACGCGGACAGTTTCGCGGCCTATCTGGTCGATGCCGAGACCGGTGAGCTGCACTACGAGCTCTCCGACGGACAACGCGACCACGACCTCGAACTCGCACGGGTCAACATCGCCGGTGACTTCCTCGATCTCCAGGCCGGCGGGCTCGTCGACGACTCCGTCGACCCCCTGGCGGTGAGCGATCGCCTCAAGAGCCGGTACACCGCCCTGTGGACGGAGATCACGCGTGCCGAGGAGTTCGACATCGACGAACGCTGGAGGATCGACGACAAGATCCGGCGACTCAACGACCTGGGCTTCGATCTCGGCGAGTTCTCACTCACCACCGATCTCGACGGCATCACCCTCCGGGTGGCGCCCAAGGTCGTCGAACCCGGTCACCACTCCCGTCGCCTCCGGCGCCTCACCGGAATCCGTGCCGAGGAGAACCAGGCACGCCGGCTGCTCAACGACATCGACGCGTTCCACGTGCAACGGCCGGCCCTCGCCGAGACCGAGGCGGCCGATCGCTGGCAGGCCACGGTGTACCGGCCCGTGCTCGACGAGATCCCGCCGGAGCTCGCCGGTCGCCTGGAGGCGCCCCAGATCTTCCACGAGTTCCTCGACCACCGGTGGTTCCTCGCCGAGGAGGCCGGCGCCGACGTGAGCCAACGGCAGGCCGTCCGGTCCTATGTCGACACGGTCCTCTCGCACCGCCGAGCCGAGCGCGAGGCCTTCGTGCCCCCGCCGGGCTGAGCCCACCGCGCGCGAGGCGCCCCGGACAGGGCACCTCGTGCGCGGTCCCGTCGCGGCGGCACCCGATTCGGTTCAGCCTCGGGAACCGGCGCGTTTGGCGGCCACCTCGTAGAGGGTGACGGCCGCGGCGATCCCGGCGTTGAGCGACTCGGTGGTCGCGGCGATCGGGATCGAGACGATCTGGTCGCAGATGTCCCCGATGAGACGCGAGATCCCCTTGCCCTCGGACCCGACGACGATGCACACCGGCACATCGGCCAGCGTGAGTCCGGGCAGGTCGACGTCGCCGTCCATGTCGAGGCCGATGACGAAGACGCCCTGCTTCTTGAGCTCCTGGAGGGAGCGGGCCAGGTTCGTCACCTGGGCGACGGGGATGCGGGAGGCCGCCCCGGCGCTCGTCTTCCACGCGGCGGCCGTCATCGCGGCGGCTCGACGTTCGGGGATGATGACCCCGTGACCACCGAAGGCCGCCGTCGACCGGACGATCGCGCCGAGGTTGCGCGGGTCGGTGATCCCGTCGAGCGCGACGAGCAGGGGCTGCTCGAACCGGTCGGCCGCGAGCGCCATGAGGTCGTCTGGGTGCTTGTACTCGTAGGGCGGCACCTGGAGCGCGATGCCCTGGTGGATCGCGTCGTCGGTGAGTCGGTCGAGATCGGGACGGCCGGCCTCGAGCAGGGAGATCCCCCGGTCGGCGGCCAGTGCGATCGCGTCCTTCACGCGGTCGTCGGCGTCGATCCGGTGGGCGACGTAGAGAGCCGTGGCGGGCACGCCCTCACGCAGCGCTTCGAGCACGGAGTTGCGGCCGGCGACCACGGAGCCCGCCGACTTCGACTTACGTCGTTTGGCCTGGGCGCGCTGCTGCTCGGCCCTCTTCTGCTCGGGGGACTTGTACGCTTTGTGGTAGACGCGGTCCTCCGCCCTGGGGGTCGGTCCCTTGCCCTCCAGGCTGCGCTTGCCCTGGCCGCCGGACCCCTGCTTGGGTCCCTTCTTGGCCTTGCGGATCGCTCCGCCTCGATTCTTGGGAGGCATGTGTCCTCTTTCCGGGAGGTCGTCCGACCGGCCCGTGGGGACCGGCGGTGTTCAGTTCTGTGGTGGGCCTGCGGTCCGCCGGATACTCGGTGTCCCAGGCGCGAAGTCTCAGGCGAGGTGGAAGCGGAACCCGTCCGGGGTGTCCTCGAGGACGACGCCCGCGTCCTTGAGCCGGTCGCGGATCGCGTCCGCCCGGGCGTAGTCCTTCTCCTTCTTGGCGGCCAGACGTTCGGTCGCGAGGTCGTTGACGAGCACCTCGAGCGCGGCCCGCGCACCGGCGTCCTGACCCGTGTCCCCGGTGTTCGGCGCCGCCGAGGGGTTGACGCCCAGGACGTCGAGCATGAGCTCGATCTGCGCGACCACCTCGATCAGCCGGTCCCGACCCGTGGCGTCCGGGGTCCCCGCGCCGGAGTCGAGGAGCTTGAACCCCTCGGTGAGCGTCGCGAAGGCCACCGACAGGGCGATGGGGATCGACAGGTCGTCGTCCATGGCCGCTGCGAAGTCCGCGGGCACCTCGGCGACGCGGTTCCGGTAGCCGGTGTGCGCGGTCACGACGGGCGGGGCGTCGTCCCTAAGCGTCTCGCGGGCCCGGGAGAGGAAGTTGACGAACCGTTCGTGGGCGGCACCCTGGCGGGTCACCCCGTCCTCGGAGAAGTCGAGCGTCGACCGGTAGTGCGCCGTCGACAGGAAGAACCGGACGACGATCGCGTCGAAGGTGGCGAACAGTTCGTGGGCGAAGACGGAGTTGCCCAGCGACTTCGACATCTTGTCGCCGCCGATGTTGAGCAGACCCGAGTGCATCCACACGCGGGCGAACCCGTCCCCGGCCGCCGTCGACTGCGCCCGTTCGTTCTCGTGGTGCGGGAACCGCAGGTCGAGGCCGCCACCGTGGATGTCGAACTCCGGCCCCAGGTAGCGCGTCGACATCGCCGAGCACTCCAGGTGCCAGCCCGGTCGGCCGCGGCCCCAGGGGGTCGGCCACGAGGCGGATTCCGGGTCGCCGTCCTTGTGCCCCTTCCACAGGGCGAAGTCACGGGGGTCCTTCTTGCCACGCAGCGGGGCGTCCGCCGCGTCGTGCATGTCCTCGAGCCTCTGGTGCGTGAGAGCGCCGTACTCCTCCCAGGAGGCGGAGTCGAAGTACACGTCCCCGGAGCCGTCCGTCGCCGGGTAGGCGTGACCGGCGTCGATCAGCCGCCCGATGAGCTCGACCATCTCCGTCACGTGGCCGGTGGCCCGGGGTTCGTAGGTGGGGCGCAGGACGTCCATCGCGTCGTAGGCGGCGGTGAACTGCTGTTCGTAGTGGTAGGCGTGGGCCCACCACTCGCGGCCCTCCTCGACGGACTTGGTGAGGATCTTGTCGTCGATGTCCGTGACGTTGCGGACGAGGGTGACCTCGAAGCCTCGGTAGGTGAGCCACCGGCGCAGCTGGTCGAACACGACGGCACTGCGCATGTGGCCGATGTGCGGCGCTCCCTGCACCGTGGCACCACAGACGTAGATCCCCGCCTTGCCCTCCGTCACGGGAGAGAAGGGTGCGAGGGTCCGGGTCTCGGTGTTGTACAGGTTGATCGTCACCCCACGATTCTATCCGGAACGTGGGCAATTCCCCGTGGCGGTTCCCTCACGAAACACACCGTGGATAGGGTGCTTCCTGACACATCAACGTTCGGTGATGCCCGGGCATCCGTGGCACCGAACAACCCCCGGCACCCAAGGAGCACCATGCCCACGACCGTCAAAGGTATCGTCGCCCGCGCCAAGGGCGAGCCCGTCGAGCTGGTCGACATCGTCGTCCCCGATCCCGGTCCGGGTGAGGTGGTCGTCGACGTGAAGTCCTGCGGCGTGTGCCACACGGACTTCCACTACCGCGAGGGCGGGATCGGCGACAACTACCCGTACCTGCTCGGTCACGAGTCCGCCGGCGTCGTCGCCGAGGTGGGCGAGGGCGTCACGGAGGTAGCCGTCGGTGACTTCGTCGTCCTCAACTGGCGGGCGATCTGCGGCGACTGCCGCGCCTGCGACCGGGGCGAGCCCTGGTACTGCTTCGCCACGCACAACGCGAGCCAGAAGATGACGCTGGCCGACGGCACGGAGCTCGAGGCGGCGTTGGGCATCGGTTCCTTCGCCGAGAAGACTCTCGTCGCCGCCGGCCAGTGCACGAAGGTCGAGGAGTCCGACCCCGCCGTCGTCGGTCTGCTCGGCTGCGGCGTCATGGCCGGAATCGGTGCCGCCATCAACACCGGCGAGGTGACCCGCGGCACGTCCGTGGCCGTCATCGGATGCGGTGGTGTCGGCTCGGCCGCGGTGGCCGGTGCGCACCTCGCCGGCGCCTCGCCGATCATCGCCGTCGACTTCGACGACCGGAAGCTGGAGTGGGCCGAGGACTTCGGTGCCACGCACACCGTCAACTCCAAGGGCATGAGCGAGGACGAGGTCGTCGCCGCCGTCCAGGAGCTCACCGGTGGTTTCGGTGCGGACGTCGTGATCGACGCCGTCGGCATCCCGGCCACGTGGCGCCAGGCCTTCTACGCCCGTGACCTCGCCGGCACCGTCGTCCTCGTGGGTGTGCCCACCCCGGAGATGGAGCTCACCGTCCCGCTGCTCGACGTGTTCGGCCGCGGCGGCAAGCTCAAGTCCTCCTGGTACGGCGACTGCCTGCCCAAGCGCGACTTCCCCATGCTCGTCGACCTCTACAAGCAGGGACGTCTGCCGCTGGAGAAGTTCGTCACCGAGAAGATCGGGATCGAGGACGTCGAGGACGCCTTCGCCAAGATGGGCCGCGGTGAGGTCCTCCGCTCGGTGGTGACCTTCTGATGGCCGCCGCCGAACGCCTGGTCACCTCCGGCACGTTCTCCCTCGACGGGGGTACGTGGGAGGTCGACAACAACGTCTGGATCGTCGGCGACGCGAACGAGGCCGTCGTCATCGACCCCGCCCACGACCCCGCCGCTGTCGTCGAGGCCGTGGGTGGTCGTACCGTGAAGGCCGTGATCCTCACCCACGGACACGACGACCACATCCGGTACGCCGTGGACACCGCCGGGAAGCTGGGGGACGCACCCGTGTACCTCAACCCGGAGGACCGGATGCTCTGGGACATGGTGTTCCCGGACTCCGCACCGGACGCTGAGATCGCCGACGGGGACACCTTCGAGGTCGCCGGGGTGACGCTCCGCGCCCTCGGCACCCCGGGCCACTCCCCCGGTTCCACGTGCCTCTACGCGGAGTCCGGTCTCACCTGGGACGACGCAGAGGCGCCCGTCCTGTTCTCCGGCGACACCCTGTTCCAGGGTGGGCCGGGAGCGACCGGACGGTCGTACTCGAGCTTCGAGACGATCATCGAGTCGATCGAGAACCGCCTGTTCACGCTGCCGGACGAGACCCGTGTCCTCACCGGGCACGGTGACGGCACGACGATCGGCACCGAGAAGCCGAGCCTCCAGGAGTGGAAGGACCGCGGCTTCTGACGTCTCTGAAAATCCTGGCCCGCTGAATCGCTTCGGCCCCGCTATATGCGCAT
>NZ_JBDIUY010000025.1:0-92880 GCF_040212315.1 Brevibacterium litoralis
GAAACCATGATGGTTTCCGGGCCCTCACTGCATTCACGGCCCGGCACCCCCGCCTTCTGTCGGAGGTACCGGGCCGTCGCACATTCAGCAGATGATCGTGGAAAATGCATCCATGACTTTCGGAAATGAGCCTTTCCGTGGCAGATTGATCCGTTCAAGCCTGCAGCCGTTCCTTCGTGGTCCGTTGATCTGCTCCGTGTCACGGCTATAGCCGCGGGAATCGCGATGGCGTGCACGCTCTTCTTCCTCATGATTGCCCCGGGCGAGATGCGCGGAAGGTCTGGGAGCCGCATGGACGCCGTTCCGATCGTGGTGGGCATGATGATGTCGCTCGCGCTGTGGTTTTGGTCTGTGGGCTGGTTGAGTGGGCGTCGTCCGGACCGCGGTGTGCGCAGGCAGGGTCTGGGGTGCTTGCTGTTGGTCGCAGTGCCGGTCACCACTGTGCTGTTCGTCGGCGCAGTCCTCGTCCTGTCGCTCGTCCTCGGTGAGACCGACGGGTACCTGTTCGAAGATGCGGCCTCTGATCCGAAGAGTCTCTTCATCATCACGTGTTTCGTTCCGTCCATGGTCTCGTGGGGCCTGGTGTGGGGCTGCATCTCATGTGGCGATGTGGTCCGCGACTCTGATCGCGGTCGGATCACGAGTCGTGGATTGGTGGCCTTCTTCGTGTCGTGCGCCGTGCTCGGCCTGGGCATGTGGGCCGCAGTCGTGGTCTTCGGGACCTACACCCAGAGCGCCCGGTTGTTCCTTCCGGTCAGCTCTGCCCTCGCCTCTGTCGGCGTTCTCGTCTTCGCCACGACCTCCCGGATCGTGCGGCCCGACCGCGGCGAAGAACTTCCGACATCCACGTTCGGCCCACCTCCCGGGACCGTGTGAGTCGGTCGATTCCTCCTGAACCGGATCCTTCGAGGGGGTACTCGACATTGCTCAGGGCGACGACGAAGGGTCTGCTCGCGCTGCAGCTTCGTCACGTCGAGGGTGATCCTGCTGTGTGAAGCACTGGTTTCGGCCACAATCGGGGGATGAGCACTCCGCCACCGGTTCCGCCTCCGCACGGTCGTCCTCCGCATCGACCCGCGGCGTTCCACTCCGGACCACATCAACTCGGTCCACCCCGCCCTGGGCCGCACCACCCCGGGCCCCACCCACCGATGGCACAGTCGGCACAGGGCACGGCCGCGCCTCCCGCTTCGTGTTGGTCGGTCGGTGTGGGCATCATCCGGTGGACTGCTTTCGTCCTGTTCTGGCCGGCGATGGTCGTCGCGTTCGTCTCGCCGATCATCGTGCTCATCATCCTGCTCGTCGTGATCTTCGACGATCTACCGGTCACCGCGTTCCTCGCGACCCTTGCCTTCGCGGCCGGCGCCTGGTTCTGCGCCTGGTTGTTGTTCGTCTGCTCACCGCGTTCGATGAAGCGGCGGTTCGCTGGTTTCCGCGGCGCGGCGGAGGAGACCGGGGACGTCGTGGGCGGGGCAGTGCTCTTCACCCACTACGTCCGGGGTACGTGGCTCCTGCTGTCCTGGCCGTTCCGGGCGATCGCCCACCTCTTCGACTGAGGACAAATGCGGAGGGCCCTGCTCAGGTGAGCAGGGCCCTCCGCATGAGGTGAGATCACGGAGTCTGTCGCAGATGCCGTGTCATGTTTCCCGGCATCTGCGACAAACCCCGTGACGACAGGTCTCCGGGTGTCAGGCGCGGCGGCGGACTGCCATGAGCGCCAGGGCACCGAGGCCCAGCAGCAGCGCTCCGGCGCCGGCGATGACACCGGCCTGCGTACCGGTCACCGGGAGGGAACCGTCCGAATCCTCGGCGACCGCCTCGCCGGCGGTGGCGTCCTCCGTCGACTCCGCGGCCGAGGTGGTCTCCTCGGTCGTCTCCTCGACAGGAGCGGTCTCCTCCGGAGCCGTGGTCTCCGTCGGTGCAGCCGTCTCGGTGGGCTCGGTCGTCTCGACCGGGGTGGTGGTCTCCTCCTCGGTGGGGGTGGCCGCCGGGGTGGTGAGGTCCTGGACGTCGTAGTAGGTCGTCGAGCCGGTCACCTCGTTGCCGACGACGAGCATCTCGCGCTCCGTAACGTAGACGATGCTCTCCGGGCCGGAGTCGCCGGCGTTCGCCACGTCGTCCTCGATGACCTCGACGTCGAAGTTCCGTGTGTTGACGTAGGTCTGGTAGGTCGCCTGCGCGGGATCCGTGATGTCATAGACGGTGATTCCGCCCACCCGCTCGAAGCCGATGAAGGCGTAGGTGCGGTCACCGATGGTCGCGGTCTCGATCGCCTCGGGCTCGGGGCCCTTGTCGTCGGACCGGGAGTCGAGGCCGGACTCGTCGTTGTTCGCGTTGAACTGCTCCGGCAGCACGCGGGCGGTGAGCTCCTCGAACTCGTTGCCCGAGTCGAAGACGAGCTCACCGGAGGTGTTGAAGACGGAGAAGGAACGCCCGCCGAATCCGTAGACCTCGCTGTAGCAGCCGGCCTCCTCGTCGAGTCCCTGCGCAGTGGTCGCCTTGAGACGGCCGAGGTTGAAGTCGTCCTGGAGTTCCTCGACGGTGTCGAAGCCGGCCTCGGCGACGAAGGTCTCGCACAGCGGTGCGATCCCGTCCTGACCGAAGTCGGAGATCCGGATCTCCTCGCTGTAGCCGTCCCAGTCGCGGGAGTCACCCTCGTTGGCGGTGAGCAGGTAGTCCGTGCCCGCCATGTTCACGGTCGTGATGGTGTCCGGCTGCCGGAAGGTCTCGATCGGCGCGGTCACGGGGGAGTAGGCGTCGTCCTCGTTCGTGAGGTCCGTGGGGACCTGCGAGAGATCCTGCGTCCCGAGGTCCCAGATGTCCGTGACCTCTCCCGAGACCAGGTCGACGACGGCGATCCCGTTGGCCTCCTGCAGGCTCACGTAGGCCTGGTCGCCGAGGATCGCGGCGTACTCCGGTTCCAGGTTCTCCGAGACGGGGAACTCGGGGACCTCACCGGTCGCGTCCTCGCGGCCGCCGTAGATCCGGATGCCCTCGGGCAGGGTGAGGGACCCGCCCTCCTCGAACTCGCGGAAGTCCGCGATCCGCACATCTTCAGTGGTCGGCGCCGTGAGCTCCGCGGGCAGGGCGATGACGCCGACGCTGCCCTCGGGATCGACCGAGTAGTCCTCGGCGGGCTCGCCCTCGTTCGCGACGACGGCCCAGGAGCCGGTCTCGTCGAAGACCACGGAGTCGGGCAGTGCGCCGGCCGCGACGGCACCGAGGGCCACGGGCTCGTCACCGGAGACGTCGTAGAAGACGATCCAACCGTCGTCGGTCTTCACGGGCGCCTCGACGGCGATCGCGGTGAGGCCGTCGGCGCGGACCGCCACGGAGTTGGCGACGCCGCCCTCGGGGACCGTGCCCCCGCCGGCGATCGCGGCCCCGGCGGTCGGCAGGATCCCCCGCACGGTCGGCGCCGAGGTGTCCGCCGCGTCGATCATCTGCACGACGCCCTGCTCGGCGTTGACGACGAGGGTGGTGTCCGTCGCGGCGTGGTGCTGGACGATCTCCGCCGCGCCTTCGTCGAAGACGTCCTCGCGATGCTGCCCGATCGGGGTGACGGCCAGGCCCGCGTCCGGCGCGGAATCGATGACGGTGTGTTCGAAGCCGGCGGGGAGTTCCGGGGTCGTGGCGGCGTGGCCGGCCGTGGGCAGGACGGTGCCCGCCAGGACGGCGGCGGCGAGGGCGGACGCCCCGGCCAGGGCGCCGAGGCGGGTGGTCGAGTGACGCATGGGTTCCTCTCGGTGGATCGTCGCGTCGGCGTGACGCGATCGATCACGCTACGGGTCGCGGGCAGCGGCGATCCCACCTCCGGGTGTCGCGCAGGCGAACGGCGGGTGAATGTGGAGCGGGGCTGTCCAGCGGAACCCTGCGGGAACAGGCGGTGCCGAGGTGTGGGGCCCTCGGGAGAGGAGGATGACGAGGAGGGGGCGACGGAATGAACAGCAGTGTGAGCAAGGCGGTGGTCCCGGACCGGCCGCGGACCACCGCCGGAGGGCCCCGAGCGCGTAGACTTGGGCGGAATCCACCAGTCTTCACGAGGGAGAACCGTGTCCGACTCCAGCAACAGGCCTTCCGCAGGCGGATCCGGCGACGGCGACCGTCGCGGCCGCCATCCCCGTGACCGTCGTGAGGGCGACCGCCGAGGCGCTCCTGCCGCCGGAGACCGCCGCCGGGACGACTCCCACGGTGGGGACCGCCGGTTCGACCGGCGCGACGACCGCCGGGGCGGGAGCCGGGACGATCGACGCGGAGGCCGGGACGGCGAGCGGAAGCCGTGGGACAAGGACCGGAAGCCGTGGGACAAGGATCGCAAGCCCTGGGAGAAGGGCGACCGTCGGGATGATCGGCGCGGTGGCCGAGATGACCGGCGGGACGATCGCCGTGGTCCCAAGCGTGACGGTGAGCGGAAGCCCTGGGACAAGGACCGGAAGCCCTGGGAGAAGGGTGACCGGCGTGACGACCGACGCGGTGGCCGGGACGACCGGCGTGACGACCGCCGTGGTCCCAAGCGTGATGGTGACCGGAAGCCCTGGGACAAGGACCGCCGCGACGACCGCAACGGTCCGCGCCGCGACGACCGCAACGGCCCGCGCCGCGACGACCGCAACGGTCCGCGCCGCGACGACCGCAACGGTCCGCGCCGCGACGACCGTCGGGGTGGCCCCGACCGGCGCCGCGGTGGCGAACGCGACCGCGCGACGAAGACCGTCCGCACGCCCGGTCCGGAGATCCCCGAGGAGATCACCGGCCGCGAACTCCCCGGCGAGATCCGCTCGCAGCTGAGGACCCTGGAGAAGAAGAACGCGGAGACCGTCGCGCGCCACCTCGTGGCCGCCGGTCAGTTCGTCGACGTCGACCCGCAGCTGGCCTACGACCACGCCCGCGCCGCCGCCGACCGTGCCGCCCGCGTGGCCGGCGTCCGCGAGTTCCTGGGTCTCGTCGCCTACCGCCTGGAGAAGTACGACGAGGTGCTCCGCGAACTGCGCACCCACCGCCGCATCTCCGGGTCCGACGACAACCTGGCGATCATCGCCGACTCCGAGCGGGGTCGCGGCAAGCCGCAGAAGGCCATCGAACTGTGGGCGGAGTGCAAGGACAAGGACCTGGACGACGAGGTGCGCATCGAGACGGCCATCGTCGTCGCCGGCGCCCACGCCGACCTCGGGGACCTGGGTGTCGCCAAGGAGATCCTGGAGGACCTGGGCTTCACCGGCCACGCCGCCGGGCCCACCGTCCGCCTGCTCTCGGCCTATGCCGACCTCCTGCGCGCCATGGGCGACGAGGAGACCGGCGACAAGTACGAGGAACTGGCCCGCCGCACCGCGCAGTCCACCGGCACCGTCTTCGGCGAGGAGGACGTCGACCTCAACGAGGGAGTCGCCATCCTCACCATCGAGGAGGAGGACCTCGAGGAGGACGCGCTGGCCGGAGCCGAGCCCGTCGCCGTCCCCGCGGACGCCGCGGCTGACGACTCCGAGGCGGAGGACACCGCTCCCGAGGCGCCCGTCGAGTCCGCGACCGAAGCGACCGGGCCCGCCGCCGAGTCCGTCACCGCGGAGTCCGCGACCGAGGAGGGCCTCACCGTCACCGAGGCACCCGCCGAGGCCTCCACGTCCACCGTGGACCCCGCACCCGCCGAGGACACAGAGGACCTCGCGCCCGCCGCCGAGATGTCGATCGAGGACGAGGCGGACCAGATCCTCCGGGACGCGGGCATCGACCCGGACGACATCAAGTGACGACCGCCGCCGAGGGGACGGGCGCCCGGGCCTTCGACTCCGTCCTGCTCGACCTCGACGGGGTCGTCTACGCCGGTCCGCACGCGGTCCCCGGTGTGCCCGAGGCCCTGGGCACGTGGGCGGACCGCGGCGTGCCCTACGGCTTCGTGACGAACAACGCCGGGCGTTCGGCGGCCACCGTCGCCGCCCACCTGCGCGAGCTGGGACTGCGCGCCGAGGAGGACCAGGTGGTCACCTCGGCCGCGGTCTGTGCCCGTGCCCTCGCCGCCGAGGTGCCCGCCGGCTCCCGCGTCCTCGTCGTCGGTGCCGAGTCCCTCGTCGCCGAACTCCGGGCGGCCGGGCTCGACCCGGTCCGGAAGGCCGCGGACGATCCCGTGGCCGTCGTCCAGGGATTCCACCGCGGGGTGGACTGGGAGGAACTCGCCGAGGCCTGCGTGGCGATCCGCGCCGGGGCCGCCTGGTGGGTGACGAACCTCGATCCGACGGTGCCCACGGAACGCGGACTGCTGCCGGGCAACGGTGCCTTCGTCTCCGTCGTGCGGTCGACGACCGGCGCCACCTACCGCGCCACCGGCAAACCCGACGCCGCGATGCTCCACCACGGCGCCCGGTCCATCGGGGGTGAACGTCCCCTCATGGTCGGCGACCGTCTCGACACCGACATCCAGGGTGCGGTGGCCGCGGGCTACGATTCCGCGCTCGTCCTCACCGGAGTCCACGACCTCCACGACGCCCTGCGGGCGCCCGCGCACATGCGCCCGGGCCGGGTGGTCCGCACGCTCACCGACCTGCTCGAACCCATGCCGGTGCCCCACGTGTTCGACAGCTTCGCAGCCGCCTGCAACGGCGTGGCCGTGCGGATCGACGGCCGCCGCCTCGTCACCGACGAGCCCGGCCTCGACGCGGCCAACGCCGCACTCGCCCTGCTCGCCACCCTGCCCTCGGCGACGGACCTCGACCTGTCCGCCTTCCCTGCACGTCCGGACTGAGCATGGCCGGACCCCAGGACCACCCGGTTCCACAGGACCACGCTCCCGAGGCGCCCGTACCTCAGGACGACTCCGCGCTCGATCTCGATGCCGTGGCCGCGCGCCTCGACGCACTCGAGGCGCAGTTGGCCGACGAGGGTGTGGCCGACGAGAGCGTGATCGATGAGGGCGTGGCCGAGGACGCGGGCGAGCCGGACCCCGGGGGCGACCCCGACGAGGAGTCCGCATGAGTCCCCGACTCGACCAGGAACTCGCGGTGCGGGGTCTCGTGACCTCCCGGACCCGTGCGGCCCGGGAGATCGAGGCGGGCCGGGTGCGTGTGGACGGCCGGGTCGTGACGAAACCCGCGACGAAGATCGCCGCTGACGCAGTCCTCACCCTCGACGAGGTGGACCCCTGGGTGGCCCGGAGCGCGCACAAGCTCCTCGGCGCGCTCGACTCCTTCGGCTCCGTCGACCCCTCCGGGCGGGTGTGCCTCGACGCGGGCGCCTCGACGGGCGGATTCACCCAGGTGCTGTTGGAACGCGGCGCGGCGGAGGTCTTCTCCGTCGACGTCGGCCACGACCAGCTCTCCCCGGTGGTCGTCGCCGACCCCCGCGTGCACGACATGCCCGGCCGCAACCTCCGGGACCTCGAACCCGCCTGGCTGGGGGAACGGGGGAGTGTCGACCTCGTCGTCGCCGACCTCAGTTTCATCTCCCTCACCCTCGTCCTCGACCGGCTGCTCGCAGTCACCCGGCCCGGTGGCGAGCTCCTCCTCATGGTCAAGCCGCAGTTCGAACTCGGCCGGTCGGCCCTCGACAAGCACGGCGTCGTCACCGACCCGCGTGCCCGGGCCCGCGCGGTCGCCGGGATCGCCGAGGCGGTCGCCGCGGCCGGGGCCCGTGTGGTCGACTGGGCACCGAGCGTCCTGCCCGGCCCCACCGGCAACCGCGAGTACTTCCTGCGGATCACCGTGCCTGGCACGGGGACGGTGCCGACCGGTTCCGCCCCGCCGGGTACGGTGGACCCGGAACTGCTCGCCGACATCGTCGACCGCATCGGAGGAGAACGCGCATGACCCGCAGCATCGCCGTCGTCCTGCACCCGCAACGGGCCGATGCCCGGGACGCGGCGCTCGCCGCCTGCGCGACCCTCCAGGCCGACGGGGTGCGCCCCGTCATGCTGGCCTCCGAGTACACCTCCCTCGTCGAGCACGCCGGGCCCCCGGAACCCCGGATCCACGTCGTCGCCGACCACCGGATCCACGCGGTGGCCGCCGACCTGGAGATGGTCATGGTGCTCGGTGGGGACGGTACGATCCTGCGCGCGGCCCGCCGGTTCCACGCCCTCGGCGTCCCGATCATGGGCGTGAACCTCGGTCACGTCGGCTTCCTGGCCGAGAGCGAGAAGGAGGACCTGGACGACGCCGTCCACCGGGCCGTCGCCCGGGACTACACCGTCGAGAAGCGCCTGGCGCTCGACATCACGGTGCACTCCGGCGGCCGGGTGATCCACCGCAGTTGGGCGCTCAACGACGCGACGATCGAGAAGGGCGAGCACTCGCGGATGATCGAGCTCGTCTGCGGTGTCGACCAGCGGCCGGTGTCCTCCTTCGGGTGCGACGGGGTCATCCTCGCGACGCCCACCGGGTCGACGGCCTATGCCTTCTCCGCCGGGGGCCCGATCGTGTGGCCCGAGGTCGAGGCACTCCTCATGGTGCCGATCAGCGCCCACGCACTGTTCTCCGAACCGCTCGTCGTCGGCCCCGAGTCCCGGCTGGGCGTCGAGTTCCTCGACACGCCGGCCGGTCAGGACGCGGTCCTGTGGTGCGACGGCCGCCGGGAGATCGACCTGCCGCCGGGGTGTCGGATCGAGGCGCGCCGGTCCTCGCGGCCCATGGCCTTCGCCCGTCTGCACCGGGGTCCGTTCACCGATCGCCTGGTCGCCAAGTTCCAGTTGCCGGTCTCCGGATGGCGGGGCCCGCAGCAGAATTCGAACGGATTATCGGACACGCCTTCGAATTGATGTTCCCTCAGCGCGGTCGGCGCGCTACGATCGGGGCGTGATCAGCGCACTCGGAATCCACGACCTGGGCGTCATCTCCCGGGCGCAGATCGAGCTGGGACCCGGCCTCACCGTGGTCACCGGCGAGACCGGCGCCGGGAAGACGATGTTCGTCACCGCCCTCGACCTCCTCACGGGTGCCCGCGCGGACTCACAGATGGTCCGCAAGGGCGCCGACCGGGCGGTCGTCGAAGGCGTCTTCGAGCTGACCGACGGTCCCGCGGGCGTCCGCGCGCGGATCGAGGAGGCCGGCGGTGAGGCGGAGGAGGACGCGATCGTCTCCCGCATCCTCCCGACCTCCGGCCGGGCCCGGGCGACCGCGGGGGGCCGCACCGTCCCCCTCGGCGTGCTCCGGGAGATCGGTGACGAACTCGTGTCCATGCACGGTCAGTCCGAACAGTTGGGGCTCAAGTCCCCGTCCAAGCAGCGTGCACTCCTCGACGAGTACGCCGGTGCCCCCGTGGCCAAGGCCCTCCGGACGTACCGGGAGGCCTTCGCCCACTGGAAGGAACTGCGCGCGGAACACGCCCGGCTGCTGGAGACCTCCCGGGAGCGGGCGGAACGCGTCGCCTTCCTCGCCACCAGCCTGGAGAAGATCGACGCGGTGCGACCACTGCCCGGCGAGGACACCGAACTCGCCGCCCTCGCCCAGCGCCTGCGGGCCGCGGAGGACCTCAAGACCGCCGTGGGCACCGCCCACACCGCACTCGTCGGTGCCGACTGGGAGGAGGCCCCGAACGCGGCGGACCTGGTGGGTGCGGCCGTGCACGAACTCCAGCGGGCCGCCGTCGACGATGCGGGCCTGGAGGACCGGGCCGCGGCACTCACCGAGCTCACGGGCCGGATCTCCGACCTCGCCTCGGACCTGTCGGCCTACCTCCAGGGCTTCGACGACCTCGACGCGGTCTCCTTGGAGGAGACGGAGAACCGCCGCGCGGAGATCGGGTCGCTGAGCGTCTACGGCGAGGACGTCACGGAAGTCCTCGCCTTCGAGGAACGCGCCGGGGCCGAACTCACACAACTGCAGAACGCGGAGAGCTCCCTGGAGGACATCGACGAGCGGGTCGGCGCCGCCCACGCCCGGGTGCTCGACACCGGTGCGGCACTCATGGAGGCCCGCCGGAAGGCGGCCAAACGGTTCGCCACGGCCGTGTCGACGGAGCTCACCGCGCTGTCCATGCCACGTGCCCGGATCGTCTTCGAGATCGAAGAGGCCGGCGACGGCCCGCACACCTGGGGGACGGACTCGGTCCGCATGCTCTTCTCCGCCCACGACGCAGGAGAACCCGGCGACATCGGGCGACTGGCCAGTGGTGGTGAGCTCTCCCGCGTCATGCTCGCGATCGAGGTCGTCAAGGCCCGCACCGAGTCCTTCCCGACCTTCGTGTTCGACGAGGTCGACTCCGGTGTCGGTGGCAAGGCCGCCATCGAGATCGGCCGCCGGCTGGCCATACTCGCCCAGGGCTCTCAGGTCATCGTCGTCACCCACCTGCCCCAGGTGGCCGCCTGGGCCGACCACCACCTCACGATCGTCAAGGACGACCGGGCCAAGGGCGCGGTCTCCGGGGTGGACGTCCTCGACCGCGCCGGACGGGAGACCGAACTGGCCCGGATGCTCGGTGGGATGGCCGATTCGGAGTCCGCCCGGACCCACGCGGCGGAGCTCATGGAGACCGCCGAACACGACAAGGCGCGGTTCTGAGGGCACAGATCACAGTGCTCGGGGCGTCCTCGCAGGCGGAAATCGCAGGTGGAACGGTGTCCGTCTGACAGAATGGCGCCTTGATGAAACTGCGCAAGGGTCGTGACCAGCCACCGGTGTCCGAACGCATCGGTCCCGCTCTCGTGCGACTGGACCGGAGGACCAAGGACCTCACCAAGCGGCTCGGGCCCGGCGAGATCGCGGTGATCCGCCATGCCGACATCGACCGCGTGAGCGCCGAGGCACTCGTGGGCTGTCGCCCGGCCGCGGTGATCAACGCATCCAGATCGACCTCGGGGCGGTACCCGAACGTCGGCCCCGGCATCATCGTCGAGTCCGGGATCCCGCTGCTCGACGCCACCGGCGACGAGGTGTTCGAGGCCCTCGAGGAGGGCCAGGAGGTCGTCCTCGACGGGGACACCCTCTACCTCGACTCCGCGGCGGTGGCCACCGGCACCGTCCTCACCCCGGACAGGATCGCGGAACAGCTCGCCGAGGCCGAGGCCGGCATGGACGACGTGCTCGTCGACTTCGTCGACAACACGATCGAGTACATCCGCAAGGACTCCGACCTCCTCGAGAACTCCCTCGTCGTGCCCGAGGTGAAGACCCGGTTCTCCGGTCGCCACGCACTCATCGTCGTGCGTGGCTACCACTACAAGGAGGACCTCGCGATGCTCAAGACCTACATCCGCGAGTACCGTCCGGTCCTCATCGGCGTCGACGGCGGTGCCGACGCGATCATCGAGGCCGGTCACACCCCGGACATGATCGTCGGGGACATGGACTCCGTCTCCGACGGCGCGCTCACCTCCGGCGCGGAACTCGTCGTCCACGCCTACCGCGACGGCCGGGCACCGGGCACCGAACGCCTGGACGGCCTGGGTCTCGACTCCGTCGTGTTCCCCGCCTCGGGGACGAGCGAGGACATCGCCATGCTGCTGGCCGACGACAAGGGCGCGGACCTCATCGTCGCCGTCGGCACCCACGACACGCTCGTCGAGTTCCTCGACAAGGGCCGCAAGGGCATGGCCTCGACCTTCCTCACCCGCCTGCGCATCGGCTCGAAGCTCATCGACGCCAAGGGTGTGTCCCTGCTCTACCGCCAGCGGATCTCCAACCTCCAGCTCCTCGTGCTCGCCGCCGCCGGGCTCGTCGCCCTCCTGGCCGCGCTCTCGGCCACCGCCGCCGGACAGACGGCCCTGGGGCTCGTCGGTGCGCGGTTCGACGGCCTGTTCCAGTGGTTCCAGATGCTCTTCGGCCCCGACCAAGGAAGTACCGGCCCGTGATCGATTTCCGTTACCACCTCGTCTCCCTCATCTCGGTGTTCCTGGCTTTGGCCGTCGGCATCGTGCTGGGTGCAGGCCCCTTGCGCGGTCCGATCGGGGAGTCCCTCCAGACCCAGGTCGACTCGCTGCGCGACGACCGTGACCGCCTGCGGCTCGATCTCGACGCCGCCGGCCAGGACGTCGAGGCGCTCGACTCCTATGTCGCCGCGACCGCCGCCGACCTCCTGGACGGCACCCTCACCGGGGCCGAGGTGGCACTCGTCGTCGGACCCGGCGTCGAGGCGGCCACCGTCGACGCCGTATCCGGGTACCTGGAGGACGCCGGCGCGACGACCGCCGGTTCGCTCACGCTGCGCGACGGTGCGCTGCTGACCGAGGGTGCCGAGGACCTGCACAGCGAGCTGCTCGCACTCGACCCGAGCCTGTCCGACGAACCGGGTGTGGCCCTGCCCGCCGCCCTGTCGCGGGCCTGGGGCTCCTCCGTGACGCCCGGCGCCTCCCTCGCCGACGGCGCGGCGACCGCGGAGGAGACGGCCGACGCGGAGTCCACCGACACCGGCACCGACGAGAGCGCCGTCGAGGCGCCCGTCACCTACGACCGCGACCGCGCGCAGCAGGTCCTCGACCTCTTCGCCGACGCCGGCCGGGCCGAGGACGCACAGGTGGCCGATGCCGACGCCGTGCTCCTCCTCGCGCCCGTCGCCCCCCGGACCGAGGAGGCCGAGCCGTCTCCCACCACGACCGCCGGGACCGCGGACTCCGGTGACACCGAGAGCGAGGAGGACACCGCGGCGACCCCGAGCCCGGCCGCACCCGCCCTCGACACCGGCTGGGCCGACCTCACCCGCGGACTCGGCCAGGCCGGTAACACGGCACTGGCCGGGACCACGGACAACGCGAGCTCCGGGGCACTGGCCGAGATCCGGGCCGAGAACTCCCCGGTCGTGACGGTCGACGGTCTGGAACGCAGTGCCGGTCCCGTCCTCGCGGTCCTCGGGACCTCCGCCGCCCACACGGGCACCGACCGGGACTACGGCTTCCTCGACACCGCCGATGCGGTCGCCCCCGACACGATCGCCCTGCGCACGGTCGTCGCCGACCAGGGCGCCGGCACCTCGGGCACGGAGGGCTCCGAGGGCTCCGGCGACGCGGCCGGGACGGACGACGAGGACGAGCAGTGATCCGGCGCCTCGTCCTCGGCGGTGTGGCCGCCGCGGCCGCCTACGGCGTGGCCCGCGGTGTCGGTCGATTGCTCGCCACCCGGGCGACCCCGGCGCTGCGCGCGCGGATGGACCGGACGAACCATGCGGGGCGCACCGTCTCCCTGTCGGAGGGCCCCGCCACGGTCGCGGGCCTCCTCGCTCCGGCCGTCCTCGTGCCGGGCACCCGTGCCCGTACCGCCGTCGCCCTCGTCACCGCGGTCTCCGGGGTGCTCGGGGCCGTCGACGACTTCGGCGAGAGCGGAGACGCCAAGGGACTGCGTGGACACCTGGGGGCACTGGCCTCCGGGCACGTGACGACCGGGGGCCTCAAGGTCCTCGGCATCCCCGCCGTGTCGCTGCTGGCCGCCGGGTTCCTGGGCGGTCGCGGCGACTCCGTGCCCACCCGGGCCCTCGACCTCGTCGCGGGCGGTGGGGTGATCGCCGGTACGGCGAATCTGCTCAACCTCCTCGACCTGCGCCCGGGCCGAGCGCTCAAGGCCACGCTCGTGCTCCTCGTCCTCACCGGTGGTCGTAACGCCCCTGGAGGTCCCCACGGGGCCGAGACCTCGGCAGTCCTCACCGGCGCCCTGCTCGGCACCGTCGCCGCCCTCGTGCCCGACGACCTGGCCGGTGCGACGATGCTCGGGGACACCGGGGCGAACGCGCTGGGTGCCGTGCTCGGTACCCGTCTGGCCCTGGATTCCGACACCCGGGGGCGTCTGCTCGCCCTCGGCGTGCTCGCCGGACTCACCCTCGCCAGTGAGAAGGTGTCGTTCACCCGCGTCATCGAGAACACCCCGGGGCTGCGCGAACTCGACGCCTGGGGCCGGTGACCGTGTCCGCGTTGCGTGCGCGGCTCACGGGGCTGCTCGCACGGACGGCCCTGCTCGTCTCCGCGCTCACCCTCCTCGCACGCCTCGTCGGATTCGGCCGCTGGCTCGTCTTCTCGCCGACCGTCGGCGCCGGTGCCGTCGGCACCGCCTACCAGTCGGCGAACATGGTGCCGAACATCCTCTTCGAGGTCGTCGCCGGAGGCGCCCTGGCCGGGGCCGTCGTCCCTCTCCTCGCCGTCCCCCTGGCCCGCCGTGCCGCCGCCGACGCCCGGGAGTCGGCCGCCGGGACCGCGGACGCGAACCGGATCGTCTCCGCCTTGCTCACCTGGGCGCTCGCGGCGACCGTGCCCCTGGCCCTCGCCCTGGCCCTCCTGTCGGGTCCGATCTCCGGCCTGCTCGTCGATCCGGGACCGGCGCGGACCTACGCCGCCGGGTTCCTGCTCGTCTTCGCCGTGCAGCTGCCCTTCTACGCCGTGAGCGCGGTCCTCACCGGTGTCCTCCAGGCGCACCGCAGGTTCCTGTGGCCGGCCTTCGTGCCGTTGCTCTCGAGCCTCGTCGTCATCGGCACCTACGGCGTCTACGGGGCGCTCGCGACCGACCCCGATGTCGCCGCTCCCTCCGCACTCGCCCTGCTGGCCTGGGGGACCACCGCGGGTGTGTTCGCCCTCTCGCTGCCCCTGGCCCTGCCGACCGCGCGCACCGGGATCCGGGTCCGACCCACCTTCCGCTTCCCGCCCGGCGTGGCCCGGCGGGCCGTGCGGCTGGCCACCGCCGGCATCGTGGCGCTCGCCGCGCAACAGGCGGCGGTCCTCGTGACGATGCTCGTGTCCAACCGGGTGGGCGGTGACGGTGTGTTCGTCGTCTTCAGCTACGTCCAGGCGATCTACCTGTTGCCCTACGCGGTCCTCGCCGTCCCCGTCGCGACAATCGCCTTCCAGAACCTCTCCGCGCTGCTCGCCGAGGGGGCGGACGCCGGTGAGCACGTGCGCCGGACGACGACCCGGGTCCTGTGGCTCGGGGTGCTCGGTGGAACCGTGCTCGTCGCCGCGAGCGAACCGCTCCAGACCTTCTTCGGACTCCTCGACGCCGCCGGGCCCGAACGCTTCACGGGCATGGCGGCCGCCGTCGTGCTCATGGCGCTCGCGGTTCCCGGCTGGTGCCTGGTCGCCTGGTTGCAGCGGGTGCTCTACGCCCACGAACGCGGCCGGTACGTGGCCCGCGGTACGGCGCTCGGCTGGGCCGGTGTCGCCCTCACCGTGCTCATCGGTGCGGCCGTCCTGCTCGGGGGCACCGGCAGTCCGGGCGAGGTCGCGGCCGGTGCGACGGTCTCCACCGCGCTCGCCGCCCGGACGCTGGGCCTCGTGGGTCTCGCCCATGCGGTCGGCATGACGCTCGCGGCCGTCCTCCTCTTCGCCGCGGTCCGCCGTGTGCTCGGTCTCGTCTCGTGGCGCCGGATGCTCCGGGACGTGTTCCTCGCCGGGTCGACCGCGGTCGTCGCCGCCGGGGCCGGGGTGCTCGTCGCCCGCGGACTCGCGGTCTGGCCGCTCCTCGACGCAGGCACGGTCCTCGAGGCCGGTGGCATTCCGGCGGCCCTCGGGGTCGCCGTGCTCCGTGGGGTGTGTGCAGGCCTCGTGGCCGCGGGTCTCGTCGCTCTCCCGCTTAGACTTCTCGTGTACCGCAGGTAAGTCGGACGAAGGGACCGCATGACCTCCTGGCACCACGGCACCGAAGTAGCCGGCACCGGAGAACCCGGCACCGGGGACGGGGGACTTCGCATCCTCCTCGTGCTCACGACCTCGACGGGGGGAGTGGGCACGCATGTCGCCTCCCTCGTGCACCGGTTCGCGGCCGCCGGCCACACCGTCGGGGTCATCGGGTCGCCGGAGACCGAGGACCACTTCGGGTTCGGCCGGGTGCCGGGCGTCCGGTTCGTGCCGCTCGACGTCGGCACGGGCCTGGGTGTCCGTGATCTGCGGACCGTCGCACGGCTCGCGCACCTGGTCGACACCTTCCACGCGGACGTCGTCCACGCCCACGGTTTCCGTGCCGGATTCCTCACCCTCGCCGCCCTCGACCGACTGCGGGCGGACCCTCTCCGTCGGCGCGGCGGTACGTCGCTCCCCGTCTCCCTCGTCACCTGGCACAACCGCGCGATGGCGACCGGTCTGCGCGGGAGGGCCGAGACCGCGGTGCAGACCTATGTGGCCCGGCGGGCCGACCGCACGCTCGGTGCGAGCGCGGACCTCGTGGAGCAGGCCCGGGAACGGGGCGCCTCGGACGCGGTCCTCGCCCCCGTCGCGGCTCCGGACGTGGGGGAGGGGACGGCCGCCGAGGCGGCGGCCCTGCGGGCCCGGCTCACGACCGAGTTCGACCTGCCGCGGGACTCGCTGCTCGCGGTGTGCGTGGGCCGGGTGGCCCCACAGAAGAACTACACCCTCCTCATGCGCGCGCTCGCCCGGGTGAGCGCGCGGATCCCCCGGCTCCACGTGCTCGTCGCCGGGACCGCCGACGAGGCGGAACTGGAGAAGGTCCGGGCGCTCGTGGAGGCCGACGACCTGCCGGTGCACTTCCTCGGGCAGCGCGCGGACGTCGGCGACCTGCTGCGGGCCGCGGACCTCTTCGTGCTCACGAGCCTGTGGGACGCCCGGGCACTCGTGCTCCAGGAGGCGATGATCGTCGGCACGCCGATCATCGCGACCGCCGTGGGCGGCACGCCGGAACTCGTGGGCGAGGCCGGGATCCTCGTGGACCCCGACGACCCCGCGGCTCTCGGCGAGGCGCTCGTCCACCTGGCCGAGGATCCGGCGGCCCGGGTGGCGCTCGGTGAGGCGGCGGCCAGGCTCGGTGCCGACCTGCCCGACGAGGACCGGGCGGCCGCACTCGTCCTCGACCACTACCGTGACCTGCTCACCCGGTGAGCCGGCCGCACGACCCCGTGAGCCGGCCGCTCGACCCGGTGCACCGGGCGTGACCTGGCTCGCGCTCGTGGACGGTAGTCTGTACGTCGCACGTGAAAACCTTGGACGGATGTGAGGACCTGCCCATGACCCACGCTCAGCAGAGCTCGGTGGAGACCACCACGGACACCCCCACGGACACCCCCGAGCCGGCGATCCCCGCGCTCGACGCCGCGGTCCGGATCCTCCACGTGGTCACGGAGTCCACCGGTCCGCTCGCGGAGGTCGCGAAGGTCGCCGTCGCCGGTCACCTGGCCGCCGGACACCGGGTGGCCGTCGCCTCCCGACCGGAGGTGTTCGCGGACCTGGGCCTCACCGAGACCGCGGAACTCCGTCACGTCGAGGTGCCCGTCCGCGGTTCGCTGGTCCCGGGTGATCCGGACCACGCGCTGAGCCTCCACAAGCTCTACCGCCACGTCGAGGTCGTCCACGCCCACGGCCTCCACGCCGCGGCCGTCGCCGGGATGGGTCTCACGGGTCTGCCCGCCTCCTTCCGTCCCACCCTCGTGGCGAGCGTCGGCCGGTTCTCCTCGTCCTCCTTCCTCGCCAAGGCCGACGCCCGGATCGTCGCCCGCACCGCGGACGCCGTCCTCGGCACGACGGAACCGGTCGTCGAGTGGTTCGAACCGGATGTCGCCCACGTGGAGCGCGCGCGACTCCTCAAGGCCGACCTCGACCGACGGCTGCGGCCCACCCGGTCCAAGCAGGCCGTGCGCACGGCGCTGGGCGTCCGGTCCGGCACCTGGCTGGTCGCCAGCCCCGTCGACCTCGTCGACCACGGAGCGCTCACGGCGATCGTCGACGCCGCCCACCGCATCTCCACCCACCGCGCCGACCGCAAGTGGACCGTCGCGCTCTCCGGTCACGGTGGCCTGCGGGGCCTCATAGCCCGGGAGTTCGTCAAGAAGGACCGCGGCGTGGAACTGGCCGATCAGGACCTCTCCGTCGACCTCATGGCCGCCGCGGACCTCGTGATCGCCACCGACCGGATGGGCGAGTTCGACGCCGAGGACCTCATGCAGTTGCAGAAGCCGGTCGTGTTCGTCGGCTCCGACCGGGGTGCCCGCCTGTGGGGTGACGCCGCCACGCACGTGGCCGCCGACGACGTCGAGGGCCTGGTCGACGCGATCGCCGCGTACATCGACCGCCCGGCACTGCGCGGTGAACGCGCCGTGGCCGCGCGCAGGCGGGTGGACGACGTGGACGGTGGTGCCTTCATCGCGGAGGACCTCCGCGCGCTCTACGCCCGGCTCGTCCACGCGAAGGGCTGAAGCAGAGCCGAATCGGACTTCGCGTCCGATGCTCTCCTGCGTCCGACGTCGCCCACTCCCCGACATCCCTCCCTGAGTCCTGACTCACCCCCTCGACACACCCCAGGGGTGGAACCCGACTGATAGAATGGTGGCCCGTGGTGAACCGGTTGAGCTCAGACGAGCAGAAGATGACAAAGCAGATCTTCGTCACGGGTGGAGTCGTCTCCTCCCTCGGGAAGGGACTCTCGGCTTCGTCCCTCGGACACCTCCTCGCACAGCGGGGACTCAAGGTGGCCATGCAGAAGCTCGACCCGTACCTCAACGTGGATCCGGGCACGATGAACCCCTTCCAGCACGGTGAGGTGTTCGTGACCGACGACGGTGCGGAGACGGACCTCGACATCGGTCACTACGAGCGTTTTCTCGACACCCCGCTCGACGCCTCGGCGAACGTGACGACCGGCCAGGTCTACTCCCGCGTCATCGCCAAGGAGCGCCGCGGTGAGTACCTCGGTGACACGGTGCAGGTCATCCCGCACATCACCGACGAGATCAAGGAACGCATGCGCGCCCAGGCGGAGCGCACCGACGGCGAGAAGCCCGACGTCATCATCACCGAGATCGGTGGCACCGTCGGTGACATCGAGTCGCAGCCCTTCCTCGAGGCCGCCCGCCAGATCCGGACCGACATCGGTCGCGAGAACGTGTTCTTCGTGCACGTCTCGCTCGTGCCCTTCATCGCCCCCTCCGGCGAGCTCAAGACCAAGCCGACGCAGCACTCCGTGGCGACCCTCCGGTCGATCGGTATCCAGCCGGACGCCATCGTCCTGCGGTCGGACCGGGAGATCCCGGACGGGATCCGCGGCAAGATCGCCTCTTTCTGCGACGTCGACCTCGACGCCGTCGTCCCCTGTGTCGACGCCCCGAGCATCTACGACATCCCCAAGGTCCTGCACGACGGCGGCCTGGACGTCTACGCGATCCGCCGCCTCGACCTGCCCTTCCGCGATGTCGACTGGCGCAAGTGGGACCAGGTCCTCGACCGTGTGCACAACCCGGCGACCACCGTCGAGGTGGGCCTGGTCGGCAAGTACATCGACCTGCCCGACGCCTACCTGTCCGTCACGGAGGCCCTGCGTCACGGCGGGTTCGCCAACGACGCGAAGGTGAACATCCGCTGGATCCCCTCCGACACCTGCGAGACCCCCGAGGGTGCCGCCGAACAGCTCGCCGGCCTCGACGCCGTGTGCGTGCCCGGTGGCTTCGGTGTCCGCGGCATCGAGGGCAAGCTCGGTGCACTCCGGTACACCCGCGAGAACGGCATCCCGACCCTCGGTCTGTGCCTGGGCCTCCAGTGCATGGTCATCGAGTACGCGCGGAACGTCGCCGGGATCGCCGGCGCCTCGTCCTCGGAGTTCGACCCGGACACGGTCGAGCCGGTCGTCGCGACGATGGACGAGCAGCTGGACATCGTCGACGGCGAGGGCGACCTGGGTGGCACCATGCGCCTGGGCACCTACACCGCGGCACTCACCGAGGGTTCGGTGGCCGTCGGGGCCTACGGTGCCACCGAGGTCGAGGAGCGCCACCGTCACCGCTACGAGGTGAACAACGCCTACCGTCCCCGCCTCGAGGAGGCCGGGCTCGTGGTCTCGGGCACCTCGCCGAACGGCAAGCTCGTCGAGTTCGTCGAGCTCCCGGCCGACGTCCACCCGTACTACGTGTCGACGCAGGCCCACCCCGAGCTCAAGTCGCGCCCGACGAACCCGCACCCGCTCTTCGCGGGCCTCGTCGCCGCCGCCGTCGCCCGCCAGGGCTGAGCCGGTCACGAACGAGTAAGGACGTACACACCGTGGTGGACCGACCTCGGACGCACCGGGCCCCGCTCGCCGATTCCTTCGGTGAGCCGGAGATCAGTGCGTCCGCGGTCGTCCACCACGGCATCGTCTGGGACGTCGTCGAGGAGACCTTCACGCTCCCGGAGTCCCCGCGACCGATCACCCGGGAGTTCGTCCGGCACACCGGTGCGGTCGCCGTCGCCGCGGTCGACGCGGCCGACCGGATCCTCCTCATCCGCCAGTACCGGCACCCCGTCCGGGCCCGGGAGTGGGAGATCCCCGCGGGCCTGCTCGACATCGCAGGCGAACCACCCTGGCGCGGTGCCGCCCGGGAACTCGCCGAGGAGGCGGACCTGCGCGCGGAGACCTGGCACGTGCTCGCCGACCAGCTCACCTCGCCCGGCGGCCTGAGCGAGTCGATCCGCATCTACCTGGCCCGTGACGTGTCCGCCGTCGAGGCGACCTTCGAACGCGAGGCCGAGGAACGCGGCATCGAACCGGCCTGGGTCGGCCTCGACACGGCACTGGCCGCCGTCCTCGACGGCCGGATCCAGAACGCCACCTGTCAGCTCGCGATCCTCCACGCCCACCACGCCCGTGCCCGCGGGTGGACCGACCTGCGCCCGGTCGACGCGCCGTGGCCCGCCCGTGAGGTCGCTCCTGGGATAGAGCAGGGGACCGGGCCCGGCGACACTCCGGAGGACTGAGCCCCGGTGGCCCGCCCCCGCGCCCGGCACGGGACCGGACTGTTGCCCGACCCGGAGGAGATCGGTCCTCCTCTGCACGGACCGACCGCCGCGTACCTCGAACATCTCGAGCTCGAACGCGGACTGAGCGTCAACTCCGTCGACGCCTATGCCCGCGACCTCGCCAAGTACCTGCGCTGGGTCGCCGCCCAGTCGATCACCGACCTCGCGGCCGTCACCCCCTCGGACGTCCGGACCTTCGCGACCTCGCTGGCCGACTCCGGACTGTCCACGCGGTCCCGGTCCCGCGCCCTCGTCTCCGTGCGGCGCCTGCACGCCCACCTGCACGCCGAGGGCCTCACCCCCACCGACCCCGGGGCCGACGTCACGCCGGCGGGGGAGACCGAACGACTGCCGAAGGCCCTCACCGTCGACCAGGTGGTCGCCCTCCTCGACACCGTCGTCGGGGACTCCGCCGCGGAACTCCGTACGCGGGCGCTCCTGGAGTTCCTCTACGCGACCGGTGCGCGTGTCTCCGAGGCGGTCGGCCTCGACCTCGACGACCTCGACCTGCCCTCTCCGGGCCATGGTCCGGGAAGCGGGGCAGGAACGAACGGCGCCGGGGACGACCGCCGCACCGGCGTCGCCCGGCTCTACGGCAAGGGCGGGAAGGAACGCCTGGTGCCCGTCGGGTCACTGGCCACCGGCGCACTCCGGGCCTGGCTCACGCGGGGGCGCCCCGAGTTCGAGGCGGCCCGCGCGCGAGGTGCCCGTGCCCACGACCGCGCCGGTGCGGTGTTCCTCAACCGCCGGGGTGGGCGACTGAGCCGACAGTCCGCATGGACGGCGATCGTCACCGCCGCCCGGCAGGCCGGACTGGAGGAGCACGTCTCGCCCCACTCCCTGCGCCACTCCTTCGCCACGCACCTGCTCGAGGGCGGTGCCGACATCCGCGTGGTCCAGGAACTGCTCGGTCACTCCTCGGTGACGACGACCCAGATCTACACCCGGGTCACGGCCCAGAACCTCCGCGAGGTCTACGCGCTCACCCATCCGCGTGCACGCTGAAGCCGACGCGGAACCACACGGCCGGCGCGGTCGGCGCCGTGGGTGACGGGTGGTGGAAGACGGGCGGTGGAACCGGGAGCGACGATCCGAGGACGATCCGATCACGCCCGCGTGGTGGTGCACGGGGGACAGGTGTGCGAGCGGTAGGGTTGGAGCCTGACATCCGAGGCGAAAGGACGAAGGACCTCCGTGGTTGATTCGCAGCAGAAACTCGACCTGGGCAACGACGACCTGGGTCCCACCGGCCGTCCCCGCACGGTGTTCCCGGAACCGCCGGCCCTCGACGGTCACGGTCCCGCACGCGTCATCGCGATGGTCAACCAGAAGGGCGGGGTCGGCAAGACGACCTCGACCGTGAGCCTCGGCGCCGCTCTCGGGGAGTTCGGCCGCAAGGTCCTGCTCGTCGATTTCGACCCGCAGGGCGCGCTCACCGCGAGCTTCGGGTACCGGCCGGACGACCTGGACAAGACCGTGCTCGACCTCATGTTCTCCCGCCGCATGGACCCGCACGACGTGATCCTCTACGACGCGGCCCCGAACGTCGACATCATGCCCGCCAACATCGAGCTGTCGGCCGCCGAGGTGCAGCTCGTCAACGAGGTGGCCCGCGAGTTCGCGCTCCAGCGGGTCCTCGAGAAGGTCTCCGACGAGTACGACGTCGTCCTCATCGACTGCCAGCCGACCCTCGGTCTGCTCGCCATCAACGCGCTCTCGGCCTCGCACGGGGCGATCGTGCCGGTGGCCAGCGAGTACTTCGCGCTGCGCGGCGTGGCCCTTCTCATCGACACGATCGAGAAGGTGCAGGACCGGCTGAACTCCGGCCTCCAGCTCGACGGGTTCGTCGCGACCATGTACGACGGGCGTACCATCCACGCCCGCGAGGTCATCCAGAGCATCGTCGACGGGTTCGGCGACAAGGTCTTCGAGACCGTCATCCGCCGGACCGTCAAGTTCCCCGACGCCTCCGTGGGCGGCCAGCCGATCACCACCTTCGCACCCACACACGAGGCGGCGATCTCCTACCGGCGTCTGGCCCGGGAACTCATCGCCCGCGGAGGCGCGCCCTGAGCGAGGCACCACCCGACACGGCAGCCGACACCGGCTTCTCCGTCGACCTGGAGAACTTCTCCGGTCCCTTCGACCTGCTCCTCGACCTGCTCGCCAAGCGTGAGTTGGAGATCACCGAGGTGGCGCTCGCCGAGGTGACCGACGAGTTCCTGGCCCACGTGGCCCGGATGCGCGCGCAGGCGGGGACCGGTGCCGACGGCTCGACCGGTCTCACCCGGGCCCAGGTCGACGAGCTCACCGAGTTCCTGGTCGTCGCCGCGACCCTTCTCGACCTCAAGACCGCCCGGCTCCTGCCGACGCCCGAGGGTGGTGAGGAGTTCCCGGACCCCGAGCTCCTGGAGGCCCGCGACCTCCTCTTCGCCCGGCTGCTCCAGTACCGCGCGTACAAGCAGGTCTCCGCCTGGTTCGCCGAGCGGATGGACGAGGTGGCCACCCGGGTGCCGCGCGCCGTGCCCCTGGAAGACGACCTGCAGGGCGTCCTGCCCCCGCTTCAGGTGCGCACCGACCCGGCGGGGCTCGCCTCGCTCATGGTCGAGGTCCTCACCCGCGAACCCGAGGTGCCCACCGTCGACCTCACCCACCTCCACGTCGACTCGATCGATCTCGACGCCGAACGGGACCGGGTGCTCGGTGCCCTGCAGGCCGCGGCCGCCCGTGGGGAGACCCGGGTCGGTTTCGAGGCGCTCACGCTCGACGCGGACGGCGTCCTCGTGGTCGTCGCCCGCTTCCTCGCCCTGCTCGAACTCTTCAAGGCCGGGTACTGCCTGCTCCACCAGGACGCCCCGCTCGGTGACCTCTTCGCCGCCCCGCAGGAGCTCGCGGCATGACGGCGGAGGAGGTCTCGCCGGGTCACACGGAACCGCTGGAGGGTGCGGACCTGTTGGCCGCCGTCGAGGCGGTCCTCGCCGTCGCCGACGCCCCGGTCGACCCGGCGCTGCTCGGGACCGTCCTCGGGGTGGGCACCGAGCGGGCGGAGTCGGCCCTGCGGATGCTCGCCGCCGAGTACGACGGGGAGCACGACGGACGCAGGCGCGGCTTCGAGGTGCGGCGCACGGCCGGGGGTTGGCGGCTGTACTCGCGGGCCGAGCACCGGGACGTGGTCCGCGCCTTCGTCACCCAGGGGACGACGACCCGCCTGTCGCAGGCCGCGCTGGAGACCCTGGCCGTCGTCGCCTACCGGCAGCCGGTGACGCGTGCGGCGATCGCGGCGGTCCGTGGGGTCAACGTCGACGGGGTCATGCGGACCCTGTCGGTGCGGGGTCTCGTGGCCGAGGCCGGGACCGAGGAGGCGACGGGTGCCCGCCTGTACGTGACGACCCCCACGTTCCTCGAAGTCATGGGGATCGAGGGTGTCGAGGACCTCCCCGAACTGGCCCCTCACCTGCCTGCCACGTGCGACAATGGACCCCATGAGTTCTCATGATCCGCGTTCCCCCGGCCACCGCTCCAAGCGCCCGACCCGCAAGAAGCGAGCCGCGACGCAGGCGAAGGGCTGGGACGGTTCGCAGCAGGACGTCCACCAGCCGGACGGGGTGCGCCTGCAGAAGGTGCTCGCCGATGCCGGACTGGGCTCGCGCCGCTCCTGCGAACAGCTGATCAAGGACGGCCGCGTCGAGGTCGACGGGGCGATCGTCCTGGAGCTCGGGACCCGCGTGGACGTCGCGAACCAGGAGATCCGGGTCGACGGGATGGTCATCACCGCCCACACGAACAAGATCTACCTCGCCTTCAACAAGCCGACCGGTGTCGTCTCCGCGATGAGCGACCCGGAGGGCCGCAAGAACCTCAGCGACTACCTGCGGGACCGGCCCGAGCGCCTGTTCCACGTGGGCCGTCTCGACTACGACACCGAGGGCCTGCTGCTGCTCACGAACGACGGGGAGATGGCCAACCGGCTCACCCACCCGCGCTACGAGGTGCAGAAGACCTACCTGGCGCAGGTCAAGGGCCAGGTCGCCAAGGGCGTGGGCAACCAGTTGCGCTCCGGCATCGAACTCGACGACGGGCTGGTGACCGTCGACCGCTTCAAGGTCGTCGACTCGACCCCCGGTCGCTCGCTCGTCGAGATCACGCTCCACTCCGGCCGCAACCGCGTGGTCCGGCGCATGATGGACGCCGTGGGCAACCCGGTGCTCCGCCTGGTGCGGACGAAGTTCGGGCCCATCGAACTCGCCGAGGAACGCCAGGGCAAGATCCGTGACCTCCGCCCCGACGAGGTCACCGCACTCATGGAGGCCGTGAAACTGTGACGCACGTCCACATCGTCGGTACCGGCCTGCTCGGTACGTCGCTGGGACTCGCGCTCACCACCCGCTCCACCCCGGACGACCCCTGGACGGTCACGCTCGAGGACGCCTCGCCGACCGCCTGCCGCCTGGCCGCGGACATGGGTGCGGGTCGTGCCCTCGTCCCGGGAGCGGACACCGCTCCCGAGGCGCCCGACCTCGTCGTCGTCTGCGTGCCGCCCGACGTGGCCGGTCCGCAGATCCTGCGGGCCCTGCGCACCTGGCCCGCGGCGACCGTCACCGATGTCGCGAGCGTGAAGTCCGCGGTACTCGCCGCGGTCCGCGCCGGCACCGTCGGGGACGAACTCGACCGGTACATCGGCTCGCACCCGATGGCCGGCCGCGAACGCTCCGGCGCCATCGCCGCGCGGGCCGACCTGTTCACCGCCCGCCCCTGGGTCGTGTGCTCCGACGAGGAGACCCCGGCCGACCGGTTGGCACTCGTCGTGCGCGTCGCCGAGGTCGTGGGCGCCTCGGTCGTCCACCTCGACCCCGACTTCCACGACGCCTCGGTCGCCCGGGTGAGCCACGCGCCGCAGGTCGTCTCCTCGCTCCTGGCCTCGCAGCTGCGCGACATGCCTGTCGAGGGTGTGGCGCTCGCCGGCCAGGGCCTGCGGGACGTCACCCGGATCGCGGCCTCGGACCCGGGTCTGTGGACCCAGATCCTCTCCGGCAACGCCACCGAGGTCCGGCAGGTCCTCGTGGACCTGCGCGGGGAACTCGACGCGGTCATCGGCGCGCTCGGAGCTGCGGCCGGAGAGTCTGCGGCGGGCGCCGGCACGGACGGGACCGGCGTGGCCGGGGAGGTCACGGACGGTGTCCCAGACGGGGCGCCTCGGGAGCGGGGGAGTGCGGGAGCACCCGGTACCGGGCCCGGACCGCTCGCCGTCATCGCCGGGGCCCTGGCCGCCGGCAACGAGGGGCACGACCGGATCCCCGGGAAACACGGTGCCGCCCCGCAGAAGTTCACCGAGGTCACGGTGTACATGGACGACCGGCCGGGGTCCCTGGCGCGGTTGTTCGCGGACATCGACGCGCTCGGGATCAACGTCGAGGACGTGCGGATGGACCACGCGCCCGGGATCATGGTGGGCAGCGTCGACGTCTCGGTCCTGCCCGGGTACGCCCGGGACCTCGTCGAGGGGCTCACCGACCGTGGGTGGTGGCTCCCGGAAGCCGAAATCGGAGGAGAAGAATGACAGTCATCGCGATCGACGGCCCCAGCGGCGTCGGCAAGTCGAGCACGTCCCGTGAGGTCGCCCGGCGTCTGGGCTACGGTTACCTCGACACCGGGGCGATGTACCGGGCGATGGCCTGGCTGTGCCTCAACCGCGGGGTCACCGATCCCGGTGACGTCGTCGAGCAGGTGCGCGGCGCGGAGCTGGAGATCAGCACCGACCCGGACGTCGCCGAGGTCGCGGTCGACGGGATCGACGTGACGGCGGAGATCCGCACGGCGGAGGTCTCCGAGAACGTGCAGGTCGTCTCCTCCGTCCCCGACGCCCGCGAGGAACTCATCGAGATGCAGCGGGAGTTCATCGCCGACACTGCCGCCGCGAAGGGTGGTGTGGTCGTCGAGGGGCGGGACATCACGACGGTCGTCGCCCCCACCGCACCCGTGCGGATCCTCATGACCGCCGACGAGGACGTCCGCATCGCCCGCCGCGCCAAGGAGAACACCGGTGCGGCCGATGAGGCGGCACTCGCCGCCACCCGCGCCCAGGTCGCCGAGCGTGACGCGAAGGACTCCGCGACGACCGCCTTCCTCTCCGCCGCCGACGGCGTGCACACGCTCGACACCACGCACATCGACTTCGAGAGGGCCGTGCAGGCGGTCCTCGACCTCGTGGAGGAACAGAGTTCATGACCGACACACCGAACACCGGCCCCCGCAACGCCCCCGAGGTCGTCGCCCGACGCCGGACGGACGCCTCGGCCGCGGCCGAGGAGGACTTCGTCGGGGTCGCGGACGAGGACCTGGCCGAGCGCGTCGCCGCGATCGACGAGGCCGAAGCCGAACAGCGGGCCGCGGCCCTGCGCTCGGGCCTGGAGGACTACGACCTGGAGGAGGAGGACCTCGGTCTCCTCTCCGCATACGAGGCGGCCGACGGCGCGGAGACCCGGAAGGGCCCGCCGCCCGTGCTCGCGATCGTGGGCCGGCCGAACGTCGGCAAGTCGACGCTCGTCAATCGGATCCTCGGCCGCCGCGAGGCCGTCGTCGAGGACGTCCCCGGCGTCACCCGTGACCGCGTGAGCTATCCGGCCTTCTGGGCCGGGCGTGAGCTCACCCTCGTCGACACCGGCGGCTGGGACATCGACGTGCGCGGCATGGCCAGCCGGATCGCCGACCAGGCGGAGGTGGCGGTGTCGATGGCCGACGCCGTCCTCTTCGTCGTCGACGCGACGACCGGTCCGACCGCCACCGACGAACACGTGGTGCGGATGCTCCGCCGGGCCAAGAAGACCGTGATCCTCGCGGCCAACAAGGTCGACGACGAGCGCGGGGAGATCGCCGCTGCCGAACTGTGGTCACTGGGCCTGGGCGAACCGCACCCCATCTCCGCCATGCACGGACGAGGGGTGGCCGACCTCCTTGACGTCGTCATGGAGAAGCTGCCCCGGGAGTCACTGGTCGGCGGTGCCGTCGAGGAGGGCGGCCCGCGCCGGGTGGCCCTCGTCGGCCGGCCGAACGTGGGCAAGAGTTCGCTGCTCAACCAGCTGGCCGGTCACGAGCGGGTGCTCGTCTCCGACATGGCCGGCACCACGCGGGACCCGGTCGACGAGCTCATCGACCTCGGCGGGCGGCAGTGGCGGTTCGTCGACACCGCGGGGATCCGCAAGCGGCAGCGGCAGTCGAGCGGTGCGGACTTCTACGCCGCCCTGCGGACCCAGACCGCGATCGAGCGGTCCGAGGTCTCGCTCGTGCTCCTGGAGGCCAACGAGAAGCTCAGCGAACAGGACGTCCGGATCCTCAAGACGGTGACGGAGGCCGGCAAGGCACTCGTCCTCGTGTTCAACAAGTGGGACCTGCTCGACGAGGAACGCCGCGAGTTCCTGGAGAAGGAGATCGAACGGGACCTCGCGCATGTCGCCTGGGCCCCGCGCGTCAACCTCTCGGCACGGACCGGCTGGCACAAGGACAGGCTGGTGCGGGCGATGGAGACCTCGCTCGACAGCTGGGACAGCCGGATCCCGACGGGACGCCTCAACGCCTTCCTCGGTGAGCTGGTGGCCGCCAACCCGCACCCGCTGCGCGGTGGCAAGCAGCCGCGGATCCTGTTCGGCACGCAGCCGTCCAGCCGCCCGCCCAAGTTCGTGTTGTTCACCACCGGCTTCCTCGATCCCGGTTACCGTCGGTACATCGCACGCAAGATGCGGGAGGCCTTCGGGTTCGAGGGCACCCCCATCGAGATCAGCATGCGGATCAGGGAGAAGCGCAAGCGGAAGTGAGCGGATGAACGCGCACGAACTCAACCGTCCGACGGGAACCGTGGCCGACCGCTGGCCACGGTTCCTCGTCGTGGTCCTCGGTCTGGCCGGGCTCGCCTTCGCGGTGCAGTTCGTGTCCGGGATCCAGGCGATCATCGCGCCGGTGTTCCTGGCGCTCAACCTCGTGATCGTCGCCTACCCGCTGCAGAAGAGGCTGGTGGCCGTCCGGGTGCCGCGGTTCGTGGCGGCCATGCTCACCGTGGTGATCGTGCTGCTCGTGATCTTCGGGTTCTTCGCCATCACGGTGTGGTGTCTGGCCGAGCTCGTGCTCGTCATGCCCAACTACACCGACGAACTCACGGTGATCTGGAACGACCTGCTCGCCTGGATCGTGTCGTGGGGGATCAGCCCGGACTACATCGCCGACCAGCTGGTGAACTTCGACTTCGCCTCGCTCACCGGGGTCGCGACCTCCGTGCTGAGCAATGCGAGCTCGGTGCTCGGCCTCATCACGCTCGCCGCGATGGCGGTGTTCTTCATCGCGATCGACTCGATGTCCTTCACCCGCCGCGTGGCCCTCACCCGGGTCGTCCGCCCGGAGTTCTCCGCGGCGATGCTCGACTTCGCGGACGGGGTCCGCCGGTACTGGGTCGTCGCCACGGTGTTCGGCCTCATCGTCGCCGCTCTCGACGTCCTGGCGCTCATGATCATCGGGGTGCCACTGCTGTGGGTGTGGGGCGTGCTCGCGTTCCTCACCAACTACATCCCGAACATCGGGTTCATCATCGGACTCGTGCCGCCGGCGCTCATCGCGCTCATCGACGGCGGTTGGTGGGACGCCATGTGGGTGGTCATCGCCTACTGCGTCCTCAACTTCGTCATCCAGTCGATCATCCAGCCCAAGTTCACCGGCGAGTCCGTGGGTGTCACGCCCTTCATGTCCTTCCTCTCGCTGTTCTTCTGGACCTGGGTGCTCGGCCCGCTCGGCGCGCTCCTGGCGCTGCCCTCGACCCTGCTCGTCAAGGCCTTCCTGGTCGATGCCGATCCCCGGGCCCGCTGGGTCAACAACCTCATCGCCTCGGATCTCTCGACGGGTTCGTGGATCCCCGTCCGGAGTTCCGCGGGCATCCCGGACGAGCTGGAGGACACGGCCCACCCGCGGAGGTCCGTCCTCGATGTGGAGGAGGATGCCGCGGGGGACGGTGCTGTCGAGGACGGTGCTGTGGAGGACGCGCAGGCCGGTGCGGACGCGCAGGCCGACGTGAAGGACGGTGCCGATGGGACGGACGGGGCGCCTCGGGAGCGGGAGAACTGATCGCCTGACGTCGGTGTTCATCCGCGGTTCACTCTTGTGTCGGGGGTGGGGAGGCTGGTTAGAGTGAGCCATGGCTGAAACACTCGCGATCCACCCCGACAACCCGCAGCCCCGACTCATCAGGAAGGTCGCCGAGGCGATGGCCGACGGAGGCCTCGTCGCCTATCCGACGGACTCCTGTTACGCCCTCGGGTGTTCCTTGGACAACAAGGCGGGAATCGAGCGGATCATCCGGATCCGGGACCTGGACTCCAAGCACCACTTCACCCTCATGTGCCACGACTTCTCGCAGTTGGGGCAATTCGTCATCGTCGACAATCACGCGTTCCGCACCATCAAGTCACTCACCCCGGGCCCCTACACCTTCATCATGAAGGCGACGAAGGACGTCCCCCGGCGGATGATGCACCCCAAGAAGCACTCCGTCGGCGCCCGGATCCCGCAGAACGAGACCGCGCTCGCGCTCGTCCAGGAGGTGGGGGAGCCGATCCTGTCGTCCACCCTCCTGCTGCCGGGTGACGAGGACCCGCTCACCTCGGCCGAGGACGTGCGGGCGGCGATCGGCAACGAGGTGGACGTCATCGTCGACTCCGGTGTGCCCGGCGTCGTGCCCACCTCCGTCATCGACTACACCGGCGGCGCCCCCGTGGTCGCCCGCGTCGGAGCCGGGGACGTGTCCCGCTTCGAGTGAGGGGCCCGCGTGAGGGCGTGGCCGGACGGTTCTGTCGGCACGTCCGAAAATTGAGATGTCGGTTTCCTTGTGAGATGTCGTGTTCGAACACTGCATCTCACAAGGACAGCGACATCTCACATCCGTCGGGGAACGTGGGCTCGCTACCGGCTCAGGCGACCTGCAACGGAGTGATCGTGTCGACCGTGTCCCGGAGGGCCCGTCGCTGCATCCGCAGTTCGTAGTGGGACTGCAGATTCATCCAGAACTCCTCGGACGTCCCGAAGTAGCGGGCCAGCCGGATCGCGGTGTCCGCGGTGATGCCCCGCTTGCCGTGCACGATCTCGTTGATCCGGCGCGGCGGTACCCCGATCGACAGGGCGAGCTTGTTCTGTGTGATTCCGAAACCTTCGATGAAGTCCTCCATCAGGATCTCTCCCGGATGGATCGGATCGATCAGGCTTCCCTCAGTGGTAGTCGACGAGTTCGACATCCTCCGCACCCCCTTCTCTCCAGACGAAGCAGATGCGCCACTGCGCGTTCACCCGGATGCCGTGTTGACCGCGACGATCGCCGACCAGACGTTCCAACCGATTGCCAGGTGGTACCCGGAGGTCGTCGACATCCTTGGCCGCGTGGATCATCTCGAGCTTTCGCAACGTCGACCGTTGGATCGCGGGATCGACTCGCTTGACGTACTGCTCATTCCAGATGCGCTCGGTGTCCTTGGAGCCGAACGATCTGATCACACGGCCAGGATAAGCCCGTTTAACGGAAGTCGTCAATAACGATTTCCGTTAAGCAATGCCGCGGCGAGTCCGAGAGACGAACGGGTCAGCCGGGGAGAACGATCTCAGTCGTGTTGGGCTCGGAGCTCACGGGTCCGGCGGTCCTTGCCCGTGAGGATCACGCAGATCCCGTCCACGGAGACGACGAGGACCCCGAGGCCGCACAGGAGGGTGAGCGGAGTCAGCAATTCGGTGAGCGCCATCCCGCTGATCGACCCGAGGCAGAACACCCCGGCGACGATGAAGCACCAGAGTCCGAACTTCGTGAATCCGGTCATGACCGGTCCTCCTGCACGGACGTCATCTTCGGCACCGACGCTACACCCGGGTATTACGCTCGGTCACTCGCAGTGGACAGTTCCAGGTACTCGTACAGAGGCGACTACCCATATAGTGCGAAGCATGCAGCGAACGGCGAAAGCGTCCCGGAGAGGTTCCACGCCGCCAGTCGGCCTTCGCCTCCATGTATTAGGAGGAGCGAACTGATGCCGATCCCGGCGTGGCACGAAATGATGCGACTCGTTCTGAAAGTACTCTCCGACGGACAGGTGCAGAGAGTCAAAGAGATCCGCGACCAGGTTGCAGTTCTCGCTGATCTCACCGACGAGGAACTTTTGGAGCTCACACCCTCCGGAAACATCACGACCGTGGCGAGCCGCGTGGGGTGGGCGTGTTCCTATCTCAACCGTGTGGATGCGTTGAACCGCCCGCGTCGTTCCCATTACGAGATCACTGAGATCGGACGGAAGCTTCTCGCGGAGCACCCTGACGGAATCACGGAGACCGATCTCCGCGCCATCGCGAAGCCCGGCGACGAGTGGTGGCTGAAGAAGGCCAGGAAGCTCCGGGGTGAAGCGGATACCGCGGGACTGGGACAGAGCGATCTATCCGTTCCGAGTGAGTCCGTGGACGAGAGGCTGGACATCGGGAACGAATCTCCAGCGGAGGGCGTGTCCGATGAAGTCGACGTTCTCACCCCGGAAGAGCAGATCGGCGAAGGTGTTGAGCGGATCCACACCCAGGTTGCGGCCGAACTCCTCAGTCGGCTCCATGCCAACGATCCCTCGTTCTTCGAGGACGCGGTCGTCAAACTCCTGGTCGCCATGGGTTACGGCGGCGCCGACGGCACGGCGACGGTGACCCGGGCGTCGAACGACGAAGGCATCGACGGGATCATCGACCAGGATGCTCTCGGGCTGAACCGGGTCTATGTGCAGGCCAAGCGCTACCGTCCGGATCGCACCGTGCAGCGTCCAGAGATCCAGGCATTCGTCGGCGCGCTGCTCGGCCAGCAGGCGGACGGCGGTGTGTTCGTCACGAGTGGGACGTTCACCTCGGGTGCGAAGCAGTACGCACAACAGGTCCAGCAGCGCATCATCCTCGTCGACGGGCCTCGGATGGCCGACCTCATGATCCGCTACGGCATCGGTGTCCAGGTCAAGCAGACCTTCCAGGTCGTCACGGTCGACGAGGACTTCTTCGACGACGTGTGATTCCACGACGTCGAACAGAGATGGGGGCCTGGACCCCGACCACCCGATCGCGCAGTCCGCGATTCCCCTCGATGAACTATCCCTCCGTCGGCTGTGACCTCTCCAGTTCCTCGAAGAGGGGGTCCGCGGGGTTCTCCAGGAGTTCGTCCAGGTGGGTGAGGAGGAACTCCCGGAGGAAGGGGGCCGTCGGCACCGCCAGACCGTGGCCGGCGGCGCGGAGCAGACCGAGTGTCATGAGCTCCTTCCGGTACTTGCCGATCCACGGTCCTGACTCACCCGTGCGTCGGGCGAGGTCCGCGGACCTGGACGGGCCGTTGTCGAATGCGGTGGCGGCGAGCACCCGCGTCTGCGGCAATGACAGGTCGCGGACCGAGAACCAGTGGAGAGTTCGGCCCAGTCGGCGCCGCGCCTCGACGATTCCCTGTTCCACGTCCGCGATACCGATCGTCTCGGAGTCCAGTGCTGCGTGACGCCAGGCATGATGGCCGACGAGTTGCATCACGTACGGGTAGCCCTCACTGGCCTCGGTGACGAGATCCAGTGCCTCCTCGGTGAACGTGCGTCCGCCGTCCCGTGCCGTCCGGTCGACCGCACGACGCGTCTGTGCGCGGGTGGCGGTGTGCAGATCGATCCGTTCCGCTCGGACGATGAATGTGAGCCCCGGCATCCGGGAGATCGCATCGAGATCCGACGGCAGCCCGCGAATACGACCATCACCTGGCGACCCTCCCTGCGCAGGTGCTGCACGGTCTGGGTGAGATGTTCGAGCGCGGGGACTCCGGGCCGGACCTCGTCGACGGTGAGGATGACACCTGTACCGCGTTCCTCGGTCTCGCGGATCAGCCCTTCCAGACGTACGCGCCACCCGGGCTTCTGTACGGAAGTCACCGAGGTCGTCAAGAATCCCGCGGCTGCGGCCCCCGTGATCTGCCGGCGGGACGGTGCGTCGATGAGATGGGCTGCATCCCGTTGGAGGAGATCGATGACCTCGTCCTCCATGGACGGACCCGTGGTCACTCCGATCGGGATCCAGCCCTCTTCGAGTGCGACGGAATGCGCGGCCTGGAGGAAAGCCGTCTTGCCGATCCCACGCAGACCTGTGACGGTGACGGCGCGGAGCGGACTACCGGGTCCGTCCCTCAGATCGTCGCGGATGTCGGCTAGTGCCTCGTCGCGTCCCGCCATCTCTGCTGGGAGCAGCCCGAAACCCGGATGGAAGGGGTTGGGTCCGATCTCCATGATGGCCTCCGCAGATGGTGCGCCGGTCAAGTCGGTGAATATTCACCATATTTACTCGCTGTCGGCGGCAATTGGAGAGTGGAGGGTACAGCGGAAGACAGGGCGCCTCGGGAGCAGGGTGGTGAGGGATACCGACCCTCAGCGCACGCCGTCCCAGAGGGTGCGCAGGCGGGCGTGCGGGTCCTCGACCGGGGTGGTCGTGTCGGTGAGCAGGGCCGTCGTCCGGGTGGCGGGGGAGTAGGGCTCCCAGCCGGGCTCGCCGGTGGTGATGAACCGGACCCAGATGTCGTGGGTGTTGTCGGCCACCGCGTCCGAGGGGTCCGCGCCCAGGAACGCCTCGGTGCCGGGGCGCCGGTGTGTCTTGAACACGAAGGGGATCTCGACGGCGTGGGCGGCCCCGAACCCGTTGTTCTCCGCCGGGTCCGGCACGTCGAACCGGTAGTGCCAGGAGGTGGCGCCGGCCCGGTGGCGGGCCTCGGACATGCGGACCGCCGGCAGCGTGAAGAACCAGTCGCCGACGATCTGCGCGTAGACGTCACCGGGCGTGCCCTCCGGGAAGGTCTCCCGGTAGGCCTGCACACCGGCCGGCCCCAGCCCGAACTTGGCGGACCCGGGCTCCACGTGCTCGTCGCGGATGTGCTCGATCATGCCCGGCGCCACCATGAAGAACCGGTACTCCTGGAGGTTGTAGCCACTGAGGACGGGCACCTCGGCGGACGCGCCCGCCGCATAGGCGTCGAGCGGGTGCGAGGGCACCACGGTCCCGTCGACCACCGGGGCGAACGGCATGCTCCCGAGTCCCAACTTGCCCCACACCCCCGGGTCCTGTTCCCCGCGGATCTCCAGCACGGTCCTCCCCGTCGCCACAACGGCGTCCGCGACCTCGGAGCCCGCGATCGCCGGCTGGGTGAAGTCGGTGCCCAGGTGCCGGGCGAAGAGTTCCCCGGCCTTGAGTGCCTCGGCGGGGTCGAGGGTGTGGGAGGCCGCGCCGGACTCCGTGATCGCCTGGGCGAACAGGCCCTGCGCCGAGGGCATGGCGAGCAGTGTCGCCACACTCATGGCGCCGGCCGACTCGCCGCCGATCGTCACCCGCTCCGGGTCGCCGCCGAAGGCCGCGATGTTCTCCTGCACCCAGCGCAGCGCCGCCACCTGGTCCTGGAGTCCCAGGTTTGCCGAGCCGTGCGCGGCTGCGTCCGGCGTGTACAGGAATCCTTCGGACCCCAGCCGGTAATTGAGCGTCACCGTGACGACGCCGTCCCGGGCGAAGGCCGTCCCGTCGTAGGTGGGGATCGCCCCGGAGCCGTTGAGGAACGCCCCGCCGTGGATCCACACGAAGACCGGGAGCGCCGCCCCCGCACCCGAGGCGCCCGCCCCGTCTCCCTCACCCGATCCCTGCACGGCCCCCGCAGGCGCCCACACATTGAGGTTGAGGCACTCGGTCCCGGGGATCTCGACCTCCCGGAGGATGCGCTGGAACGCCTCGTCGTAGCCGATCTTCGGGACGGTGGGGCCGTACTCGAATGCCTCCCGGACGCCCTCCCAGGGTTCGACGGGGGCCGGGGGCAGCAGGCGGTGCGGGCCGAAGGGCGGGGCCGCGTAGGGGATCCCGAGGAACCGGGCCACGTCGTCGTCCCCGGTCCGGCCGCGGATCGTCCCGCCGGTCACGGCCAGGTCGAGCGTGGGCTGATCGAGCACGGTCGGGGCTGGGGTCTGGCCATGGGCCTGGTCTCCACCGGTCATCCGGTTCTCTCCTTCTTTCCCGCGCACACCTCGTCGTGCGCGCGTCCTGTGCGTGACTCTCGCCGTGCCCGCCGGAAACTGTCAAGGGTCTCGGCGCGGCTCCTTCACGACTCCTTGAGCCTGATCGCGTTCGACCAGATCCGGGTGAGGCCCTGGGCCATCTCCTCCATGCCCTCCTCGCCGAAGAAGCGGGACTCCTCCGGACCCTTGTCCACGAACTCCGCATAACACAGGCGGGAGACCATCGAGGACAGGGCCTGCGCGGTGAGCCGGGCGTCGAGCAGGGGATCGGCGAGGCCGGCGGCCTGGAGCCGCTGGATCGCCCGCGTATTGCGCTCGACGAACCTCTCGGCCCGCGACATCCGCAGTTCCTGCAGCCCGGGGTCCGCGTGCGAGACCTGCTCCAACAGGTGCATGAGGTCGCGGTCGCGGGCGTAGGCCCGGACGTACCGCCGGTTGCCGTGGAGGATCCGCGCCCGGGCGGCACCGGCGTCCACGGGCCGGAAGCCCCCGCCGGCCGGCCGGACGACGGGCCGGGCGTCCCGCGGGTCACCGGTGTCCGACTCCGGGGGCCTGCGGCCGTCGGGTCCGAGCACGTCCTCCGTGGTCCGGCCGATCACCGCCTGCAGCAGGTCCGACCGGTCGCGGAAGTACCGGTAGAGCGTCCCGGTGGAGCATCCGGCGGTCGCGGTCACGTCCGAGAGGCGGCTGTCGAAGTAGCCATTCTCGGTGAACACCTTCCGTGCCGCACGGATGATCTGGTCGCGGGTGCGCCGACCTTTGACACCCAGCTGGCTCTCGTCGCCCGGGCGGTTCTCGTCATCGGCAGACGCGGTGTCCGGGTCGGACGTGGTCGCGTCCAGCACGGCCGGATCCAACGCGTCAGGGTCCATCGTGGCCGTGTCCATCGAGTTCTGGGGAGTGGTCCGGGGGTTCATGGGATCTCGCCTTCCGGGAATCCGAGGTGACGTCTTCGTCGACTCTGTGGCTTCTTGGTCGCGGAACAGGCCCCGCGTACCGTGCACGCTGTTGCTGTGGAACACTACCCCCGCCACTAATGAATCCGCGAACGTTCGTTCGGCGCGACTTGAAATCGGGTCACCGGAGCGGCAAGATGTGACCTGTCCGACGGCAACGACGCCCCGGACTCCCGACACTTCGAGGAGATCCCCCATGCAGATCACCCCGTCCTCCGTCGCGATCGTGACGGGAGGAGCGAGTGGGATCGGGCGCGCGATCGCCCGCGCGTTCGTCGCCGCCGGTGGCCAGGTGCTCATCGCGGACCTGTCGCCGGACGTCCACACGGTCGCCGCGGACATCGGTACTGCCTCCTGGGAGGGTGACTGCTCGTCGCTCTCCGGCATCGAGGAGATGGTCGCGAAGGCCGAGGCGGACCTCGGGCCGGTCGACTTCTTCTTCGCCAACGCCGGCATCGTCGGTCCTCCTGGACTGGGTGAGGACGAGGACGCGTGGGACGCCGTCATCGACATCAACACCCGCCAGCACGTGCGGGCGGCCAAGGTCATGGTGCCCAAGTGGCAGGAGCGCGGCGGCGGCTACTTCGTGTCGACCGCCTCGGCCGCGGGCCTGCTCACCCAGCTCGGCCAGCTGTCCTACTCCGTCACCAAGCACGCGACCGTCGGGTTCGCCGAGTGGCTGAACATCGCCTACGGCGACGAGGGCATCCGCTGCTCCGTGCTGTGCCCGCAGGGTGTCAACACGCCCCTGCTGAACGGTGGCGCGACCGCCGACTCCGACAAGGACCGGCAGGCGAACCAGGCCGTCACCACGGCCGGCCGGGTGCTGGAGCCCGAGGAGGTCGCGCAGGCGGTCCTCGATGCCATCGAGGCGGAGACCTTCCTGATCCTGCCCCACCCCGAGGTCCTCGACATGTACCGCATGAAGGGCTCGGACTACGACCGTTGGCTGCGTGGGATGCGCCGCTACCAGAAGAAGCTCGCAGAAGGGAACGACTGAGCATGTTGGAGACCACCGAGCGCGGCCGGGAGTACTACGACCGGGTCAAAGCTTTCATGGACGAGTTCGTCTACCCGAACGAACCCGTCTACGAGGAGCAGATGATCGCGGCGGGCAACCCGCACGCGCAGCCGCAGATCCTCGAGGACCTCAAGGCCAAGGCCAAGGAGGCCGGCTTGTGGAACCTCTTCCACCCGCACCCCGAGTGGGGCCCGGGCCTCACCAACCTGGAGTACGCACCGCTCGCCGAGCTCATGGGCCGCTCCCCGCGTCTGGGCCCGGAGACCTTCAACTGCAACGCCCCGGACACGGGCAACATGGAGGTCTTCACCCTCTTCGGCACCGAGAAGCACAAGGAGAAGTACCTGGGTCCGCTCCTCGACGGGACCATGGCCTCGGGCTTCGCGATGACGGAGCCCGCCGTCGCGAGTGCGGACGCGACGAACATCGAACTGTCGATGAAGCGTGACGGCGACGGCTACCGCCTCAACGGCCGCAAGTGGTTCACCTCGAACGGCATGCACCCGCTCCTCGGCGTCCTCATCGTCATGGGCAAGACCGACCCGGACGCGGAGCCCCACCTCCAGCAGTCGATGATGGTCGTCGAGCCGGACCAGGAGGGTGTCACCATCCTCCGCAACCTCCCCGTCTTCGGTTACGAGGACCGCGAGGGCCACGCGGAGGTCGTCTTCGACAACGTCTACGTCCCCGCCGAGGACGTCCTCAAGGGCGAGGGCGAGGGCTTCGCGATCTCCCAGGCACGTCTGGGGCCGGGCCGCATCCACCACTGCATGCGCGCCATCGGCATGGCCGAGCGTGCCCTCGAGCTGATGTGCCGCCGCGCGGAGTCCCGCGTGCTGTTCGGCAGCAAGCTCTCGGAGAAGGCGAACATCCAGGACTGGATCGCCGAGTCCCGCACCGAGATCGACATGGCCCGCCTGCTCACCATGCACGCGGCCGACCAGATGGACAAGGTGGGCAACAAGGAGGCGCGCACCCTCATCTCCGAGATCAAGATCGCCGCCCCGCAAGTGGCGCTCAAGGTCATCGACCGCGCCATCCAGGCCCACGGCGGTGGCGGCGTCACCGGCGACTTCCCGCTCGCGGAGATGTACGCCCACGCCCGCACCCTGCGGATCGTCGACGGCCCGGACGAGGTCCACAAGCGTGGCATCGCCCGTGCGGAGCTCAAGCAGTACCGCAGCCGCTGAGGCACCCCGCACCTCCGCCGCCGAGGTGCCCTGACCTCGAGCAGGACAGGGCACCTCGGCAGTACCCCGCACACCCCCACAGCCTGAACGAGCGTCCGGCCACCGCCTAGAGTGGTGGCCGGACGTCTCGTCCACCATTCGAAACCTTAAGGAGTTAGGAACCCACATGACCCAGCGTGTCGCCATCATCACCGGCGGAGCCCGCGGCATCGGTGCCGCCATCGCCAAGAAGTTCGCCGCCGACGGCATGAAGGTCGCCGTCATGGACCTCGCGAAGACGGCCTGCGAACCAGTAGTCGAGGAGATCACCGCCGCCGGCGGCGAGGCGATCGCCCTCGGTGCCGACGTCACCGACGAGGCCAGCGCACAGGCCGCCGTCGAGGAGGTCGCGAAGACCCTCGGCCCGCCGACCGTGCTCGTCAACAACGCCGGCATCATCAAGGACAACATGCTGTTCAAGATGAGCCTGAAGGAGTTCCAGGCCGTCCTCGCCGTGCACCTCGACGGCAACTTCATCATGACCCAGGCCTGCCAGAAGTACATGGTCGAGGAGAAGTTCGGGCGCATCATCTCGATGTCCTCGACCTCGGCCCTGGGCAACCGCGGCCAGGCCAACTACTCCGCCGCCAAGGCCGGGATCCAGGGCATCACGAAGACCTACGCCTTCGAGCTCGGCAAGTTCGGCGTCACCTCGAACGCGATCGCCCCCGGCTTCATCGAGACGGACATGACCAAGGCGACCGCCGAGCGGATCGGCGTCTCCTTCGAGGAGTTCACCGCCGGTGCCGCCAAGCAGATCCCGGTCGCCCGCACGGGCAAGCCCGAGGACATCGCCAACACCGCCGCGTTCCTCGCGTCGGAGGGTGCCGGGTTCGTGTCCGGCCAGGTGATCTACGTGGCAGGAGGCCCGAAGAACTGATGACCACCACCGACCAGTCGGTCTCCACGGAGGAGACCACCGCGATCAGCGAGGCCGTGGCGGCCGCCGTGGCGGCCACGACCGACGACATGACGGAACAGGAGAAGTTCGGGGTCCTCTACGACCACGGACTTGCCTGGGTGGACTTCCCCGTGGGGACCGGCGGTCTGGGTGTGTCCCGGTCGCTGCGTGACCACGCCGCCGCGGCCGCGGCCGAGGCGGGGCTCGTCGCCCCCGCCCGCGGCCGGAACACGATCGGGTTCGGCATGGCCGCGCCCACGATCGTCACCTACGGCACCGAGGAACAGAAGAAGATCCTGCGCGACATCTACACGTGCGAGACGATCTTCTGCCAGCTCTTCTCCGAGCCGGGTGCCGGTTCCGACCTCGCCGCCGTCGCCACGCGCGCCGTCGACGAGGGCGACCACTACCGGGTCAACGGCCAGAAGGTGTGGACCTCCTCCGCACACAACGCCGACATGGCGATCCTCGTCGCCCGCACCGACCCATCGGTTCCCAAGCACAAGGGTCTCAGCTACTTCCTCCTCGACATGCACGCGGACGGCGTCGAGACCCGCGGCCTGCGCCAGATCACCGGTGAAGCCGAGTTCAACGAGGTCTTCCTCACCGATGTGAAGATGCCCAAGGAGGCGCTCCTCGGCGAGCTCGGCCAGGGGTGGAAGGTCGCGAACACCACGCTCAACAACGAGCGCGTGAGCATCGGTGCCGGCGCTCCGCGTGAGGGCGGGATGATGGGCGTCGTGGCCGATACCTGGCGCGCGGACGCCGCCCACCGCACGCCGGAACTCCAGTCCGAGGTCCTGCGCCTGTGGGTCGAGACCGAGGTCGCCCGCATGACGAACGAGCGTCTGGCCCAGCGCCTGGCCGCCGGCCAGCCCGGCCCCGAGGGTGCCGGCGCCAAGCTCTCCTTCGCCCGGAACAACCAGGAACTCACCCGCCTCGACATGAAGCTGCGGGGCACCGACGGTCTGCGCTACGACGTCTACGAGTTCCGCCGGCCCAAGGAGTACTCGATGACCGGTCGTCAGGCCGGTTACCGCTATCTCCGCGCCAAGGGCAACTCGATCGAGGGCGGCACCAGCGAGATCATCCGCAACATCATCTCCGAACGCGTCCTCGGCCTGCCCGGTGAGCACCGGGTGGACAAGGACCTCCCCTTCAAGGACCTGCCGAAATGACATCCACCGCCACGCACACGCTGCCCCCGGCACTGGCCTCGGCGCCCGTGCCCCCGCTGCTGCCCACCGAGGTCGAGTCCGACCTGCGCGAGGCGGTCCGCGGCTTCCTGGCCGACCGCGCCGACTTCGACACCGTCGCCGCCGCCTACGAGGAGGACCCGGCCACCGGTTCCGCGACCCGGGACGCCGTCGACGCCGGCCTGGCCGGTGAACTCGGTCTTTTCGGCCTCCTCGTCCCCGAGGACCTCGGGGGCGCCGGCGCCGGCATCGCCGAGGCCGCCGTCGTCGCCGAGGAGATCGGCCGCGCGGCAGCCCCCTCGCGGTTCCTGTCCTCTGCCGTCCTCGCCGCCACCCTGCTGGTGCGCTCCGGGGCCGCCGAGCAGGAGCCGGGCGCCGGTGTGGTCACCGGTCTCGTCGAGGGCTCCGCCCTCCCGGTCCTCGCGTACACCGCCGACCGTGACGAGCTCCACGCCGAGGTGTCCGTCTCCGGTTCCGCAGGTCTGCCGGAGCCCGGTGCCGAGGTGTCCCTCACCGGTGCCGTCCCCGCCGTCGCCGAGGCGGTCGGGGCCTCCTCCCTGCTCGTCGTCACCGGTGCGGGACAGGACACCCTCGTCCTGTCCGTGCCGACGGACGCCACCGGGGTCACGGTCTCAGGGTTCCTCACCTTCGACATGACCCGGCCACTGGCCGATGTCGAGTTCACGGGCGCCTCGGCGACGGTGCTCGCCGCGGGCCCCCGGGCCGCCCGCGCCGTGGGGGAGGCCCTGCTCGTGGGGCGGACCCTGCTCGCCGTCGAGCAGTACGGGGTCGCCCAGCGCGCCTTCGACATCACCCTGGAGTACGTCAAGGGGCGGCGGCAGTTCGGCCGGACGCTCGGGTCCTACCAGGCGCTCAAGCACCGCCTGGCGGACCTGTGGCTGGCCGTCGAGCAGGCCGGCGCGGCCACGACCTACGCGGCGCGCCAGGTGGGCACCCACCTGGAGGCGACCGCGGACGGTTCCGCGGGGACCGACACGCTCGCCGAGGCGGAGCTCACCGCGCTCGTCGCGGCAGCCTATGCCGGTGAGGTCGCCGTCGACGCGACCGAGGAGGGCGTGCAGATGCACGGGGGCAACGGCATGACCTGGGAGTACCCCCTGCACCTGCTGCTCAAGCGCGCCAAGCAGGACGAGCAGCTGCTCGGGCTGCCCGAGCAGGCCCGGCGCGACATCGCACCGCTGGTGGGCCTCGGGGTCTGAGGATCCGCTCCACGTCCCACGGGACGAGCACCATGACGTCCTCCACCCGTCAGCCCTGACGGTAGAGTGACAGTGACACAGAACTGAACGAACGAACGGTCTCCCTCGGGTCCGCGGGACCGGTGGCGGATCCATTGTCGGATCCGTACGCCGGTGTCACGGACGCGAGGGCACGACCACACCAGAGAGGGTGGAACCCATGACCGATGCAGTCATCGTCTCCACGGCACGCACGCCGATCGGCAAGGCGTACCGCGGAGCCTTCAACAATACGCAGTCCCAGGAGCTCGCCGGCCACGCCATCAAGTCGGCCGTCGAGCGCGCCGGCATCGAGGGTGGCGAGGTGGACGACGTCGTCCTCGGCGCCGCGGTGCAGATGGGCGCCCAGAGCATGAACTTCGGCCGGCAGGCCGCGATGCGTGCGGGCCTGCCCGTCACCGTCGCCGGCCAGACGATCGACCGGCAGTGCGCCTCGGGCCTCATGGCCGTCTCGATCGCCGCCAAGGAGATCCTCGTCGACGGCATGGACATCGCCGTCGGTGGCGGTGCCGAGTCGATCTCGCTCGTGCAGAACGACAAGGCCAAGAGCACCTTCCGTGCCAAGGACCCGTGGCTGGATCAGAACCTCCCCGGCATCTACTACCCGATGCTCGGCACCGCCGAGGTCGTCGCCGAGCGTTACGGCATCAGCCGTGAGGCCCAGGACGAGTACGCCCTGACCTCGCAGCAGCGCACCGCCGCCGCGCAGGAGGCCGGGAAGTTCGACGACGAGATCGTGCCCTTCGAGTCGACCAAGCTCGTCTTCGACAAGGAGACGAAGGAGACCCACGAAGAGGTCGTCACCCTCACGAAGGACGAGGGCAACCGCCCCTCGACGAAGCTCGAGGGCCTGCAGAGCCTGGGCCCCGTCCTGGAGCCGGGTGTGTACTCGAAGGAGCCCTCGATCACGGCCGGCAACGCCAGCCAGCTGTCCGACGGTGCCTCCGCCCAGGTCCTCATGTCCTCGAAGGAGGCCGAGCGTCGCAACCTCGAGCCGCTGGGCATCTACCGCGGCATCGCCGTGGCCGGTTGCGAGCCGGACGAGATGGGCATCGGCCCGGTCTTCGCCGTGCCCAAGCTGCTCAAGCAGCACGGCCTGAGCGTCGACGACATCGACCTCTGGGAGCTCAACGAGGCCTTCGCCGTGCAGGCCCTGTACTGCCGCGACCGCCTGGGCATCGACCCGGAGAAGTACAACGTCAACGGAGGCGCGATCTCCATCGGCCACCCCTACGGCATGACCGGCTCGCGCTGCGTCGGCCACGCCCTCGTCGAGGGCAAGCGTCGCGGCGCCAAGTACGTCGTCGTGACGATGTGCATCGGCGGCGGCCAGGGCGCAGCGGGTCTCTTCGAGATCGTCTGACACACCCTGTTCCACCAGGAGCGGGGTGCGACACCCGCGGAACGGATCCGTCCTGCGGGTGTGGTGCCCCGCTCCCGCTGCATTCACACTGATACCCCACGGACATCGGATTCCGACCGAAACCGGTGTCCCGCATGACCACTTCCGCCACCCTCCCTGACACAACGACGTGAAGGAGACCCCTGATGAGCTGGTTCGACGAGCGCCCCTGGCTGAAGACCATCGCCGACGACGACCGCCTGTCCCGTGAGATCCCGGAGACGACGACGCTCCACCTGTTCGAGCGGGCGGTCGAGAACCACCCCGAGCGCCCCGCGATCCTCTACTACGGGTACACCCCCTCCTGGGCCGACCTCGACGCGCAGACCGACGCCTTCGCCGCCTATCTGCAGGACAAGGGTCTGCAGCGCGGTGACCGGATCGGCATCTACCTGCAGAACACCCCGCACTTCTTCGTCGCGGCCTTCGGCATCTGGAAGGCCGGCGGTACCGTCGTGCCGCTCAATCCCATGTACCGCGACGAGCTCGCCCACGTGCTCTCCGACTCCGGTGCGAAGGGCATCGTCGTGTCCGCGGCGGCCTTCGCCGACCGGGTGAAGGACTACACCGGTGACCTCTCCATCGTCGTGACCTGCAACGACAAGGACTACGCCGTCGAGCCCCCGCAGGCCGTCTTCGGCGTCTACCCCGACTCGATCCCGACCGGACACGACGACTTCAAGACGGTCGTCGAGGAGTACGCCGGCCGCGGCTACTCGCGCGTCGGGCGCGATCAGCCGGCCTTCACCCCGGACGACGAGGGCATCATCGGCTACACCTCGGGTACCTCGGGACTGTCGAAGGGTGCGAAGGTCACCCACCGCGGCCTCACCGTCAACGGCCAGATGCTCGGCATCAACCAGGACTTCGACGAGACCGCGGTCATCTACACCCTCGCCCCGGTCTTCCACATCACCGGTTTCGTCTGCCAGTTCCTCGCCGCGGTCGCGTGCGGTGCGGCCCTGTCGATGAACCACCGCTTCGAGCCGGCCAGCGCCCTGGAGACCTTCGAGCGCGACAAGCCGAACTACATGGCCGGTCCCTCGACGGCCTACATGGCGCTGCTCGCCCACCCGGACTTCTCGAGGGAGGCCTTCTCCTCCTTCACCTCGGTGATGTCCGGCGGCGCACCGCTGCCCGAGGCGATCGTGAAGAAGTTCGAGGAGCGCACCGGGCACTACATCGGCCAGGGCTACGGGCTCACCGAGACGACCGCCCAGATCGCCACCGTGCCGCTGGGCATGCGTGCCCCCGTCGACCCGGACTCCGGCAACCTCTCCTGCGGTCTGCCGCTCGCCTCCGTGATGATCCGCATCCGCGACGAGGACGGGAAGGAACTGGGCCCGCACGAGGTCGGCGAGATCTGCACCTCTGGCCCGCAGGTCGTCCCGGAGTACATCAACAACGCCGAGGCGACCGCCAAGGACATCCCGGACGGCGAGCTGCACACCGGTGACGTCGGCTTCATGGACGAGCAGGGCTGGGTGTTCATCGTCGACCGCAAGAAGGACATGATCAACGCCTCGGGCTTCAAGGTCTGGCCGCGTGAGGTCGAGGACGTCCTCTACACCCACCCGGCCGTCCTCGAGGCCGCCGTCGTCGGCGCCCCGGACGAGTACCGCGGCGAGAACGTCGTCGCCTTCGTCTCCCTCCAGGGGGACGCGAAGACCGACGGTTCCGTCACCGAGGCCGACATCGTCGAGTACTGCCGCAAGCACCTGGCCTCCTACAAGGCCCCGCGCGAGGTCCGCTTCGTCGACGCCCTGCCCAAGACCTCCTCGGGCAAGATCCTGCGTCGCGAGATGCGCGACGTCGCCGCGAAGGCCTGAGCGCCCCGGGTACCGGCACCGGAACCGACCGCGCCCGAGGCGCCCTGCTTCCCATGGGAAGTGCAGGGCGCCTCGGGCGCGGTCGTCGTTTCGACGTCCGACGGAAAGCAGCGGTACGATGGCCCGCGGCTCGTCGAACGATCGATCGACGGGTTCACGATGACGTGGAAGGAAACACACCTCGATGACGTGGTTCGACGAACGTCCCTGGCTCGCCACCGCCGGCAAGAGCGCGGACTCCCTGGTCCCGGTGCCGGAGAGCGCCACCCTGGAGCTGCTGGCCCGGAACGTCGACCAGTACCCCGACCGCACCGCCCTGCACTACTTCGGGTGGGAGGTGACCTGGGCCGAGCTCGACCGGATGGCCGACGCCTTCGCCGCGCACCTGCAGGATCAGGGCTTCGGGGCGGGCGGCCGCCTCGGGTTGTACCTGCAGAACGTCCCGCACTTCGTCGTGGCGACCTGGGGTGCCTGGAAGGCCGGGGGAGCGGTGGTGCCGCTCAATCCCATGTACAAGGACGAGCTCCTCCACGTCTTCGAGGACGCCGGTGTCACCGCGCTCGTCACCTCGGCGGCGCTGTACCTCAAGCAGTCGAAGCCCTATGCGGACACGCTGCCGCTCGTCTTCACCTGCCAGGAGCGCGACTGGGCCGTGGACCAGCCCGAGTCCGTGTTCGGCAAGTTCCCCGAGCACCTGCCGACCGGTCAGGCCGATTTCCGCACGGTCGTCGAGGAGAACCTGGGGCGGACCCCGGACCGGACGGCCGCGCAGGCCCTCACCGCCGACGACGTGGCGCTCATCGGGTACACCTCCGGGACCTCCGGTCGATCGAAGGGTGCGGGAGTCCTGCACCGCGGGCTCACCTCGAACGGGCGGCTCACGGCGCGCAACCAGCAGCTCGAGACCTCCGACGCGGTCTTCACCCTCGCCCCCGTCTTCCACATCACCGGGTTCTGCTCGCAGTTCATCACCTCGGCCGCGGCCGGTTCCACGCTCGTGATGAACTACCGGTTCGAACCGGGCACCGCCCTGCAGCTCTTCCGGGCCACACGGCCGGCCTTCATGGCCGGTCCGTCGACGGCCTACATGGCGATGCTCGCCCACCCGGACTTCGACGCCGACGCCTTCTCCTCCATCCGGTCGTGCATGTCCGGCGGTGCCGCGCTGCCGGCCTCCGTCGTCGAGCGGATCCGGGCGAAGACCGGCCGGTACGTCCGCCAGGGCTACGGTCTCACCGAGACGACCGCCCAGTGCGCCGTCGTGCCGATGAGCCTCGAAGCGCCCGTCGACGAGGCGAGCGGCAACCTCTCCTGCGGTCTGCCCCTGGAGACCGCCATGGTCCGGATCCGCGACGAGGAGGGCGTGGAGGTCGGCCCGAACGAGGTCGGCGAGATCTGCGTGTCCGGTCCGATGGTCATCCGGGAGTACCTCAACCTGCCCGAGGCGACCGTCGAGGACATCCCGGACGGCGAGCTGCGGACCGGTGACGTCGGGTTCATGGACGAGGCCGGTTGGCTGTTCATCGTCGACCGCAAGAAGGACATGATCAACGCCTCGGGCTTCAAGGTGTGGCCCCGTGAGGTCGAGGACATGCTCTACACCCTCCCCGAGGTCCTCGAAGCCGCCGTCGTCGGCATGCCCGACGAGTACCGGGGCGAGTCCGTCGTCGCGTTCATCACCCTGCGGCCCGGCACGGAACTCACGCCCGAGCAGGTCATCGAGTACTGCCGTAAGCACCTGGCCGCCTACAAGGCGCCGCACACCGTCGAGATCGTCGACGAACTGCCGAAGACGGCCTCGGGCAAGATCCTCCGCCGCGAGATGAAGAAGGTCGCCGAGGCGAAGAGCTGATCAGCGCACCTGCCCGAGCGGTCGTGCCGTCCGTGTGGACGTGCCGTCCGTGTGGACGGGCAGCCACCACGCACGAGGGTCCGGGGGACTACCCTGGACCCTCGTGCGTACTCTCGACCGTGACATCCTCCGCCTGGCCCTGCCGGCCCTCGGCGCGCTCGCCGCCGAACCCCTCTTCCTCATGGCGGACACCGCGATGGTCGGGCACCTGGGACCCGATGCACTCGCCGCCATGGCGATTGCCACGACGGTCGTCGGCACGGTCATGGGCTTCATGGTGTTCCTCGCCTATGCGACCACACCCCGGGTGGCCCGCCGGTTGGGTGCCGGTGACCTGCCCGGCGCGATCACGGCGGGTTTCTCCGGCATCTGGTTGGCACTGCTGACCGCGCTCGTGCTCATGGCCTGCGGGTTCCCGCTGCTGTCGACGGTGGTCGGCTGGTTCGGCACCTCGGGGCAGGTCGCCTCGCTCGCGCTCGGGTACCTGCACATCACGTGGTGGGGCCTGCCCGTCATGCTCGTCGTCGTCGCGGCGACCGGCCTGTTGCGCGGGATGCAGGACACGCGCACGCCCCTGTACGTGGCGGTCGGCGGGTTCGCGGTGAACATCGTGCTGAACGCGGTCTTCATCTACGGCGTCGGCATGGGCGTGGCCGGGTCCGCACTCGGTTCCGTCCTCGCGAACGCCGCCATGTGCACCGTCTACCTCGTCGTCGCCGGACGAGGCGCCAGCCGCAACTCCGCCTCCATCCGTCCCGACTGGGACGGGATCTGGGTCTCGGCCCGCGGTTCGGTGTGGCTGCTGCTGCGCTCGGCCGGTCTGCGCGGCTCGATCATCACACTCGTCGTCCTCACGACCGCGCTCGGCACCGTGCCGCTCGCCGCGATCCAGGTGATGCAGACGCTCTTCAACTCCCTGGCCATGTGCCTCGACGCGCTCGCGATCGCAGGACAGGCACTCATCGCCCTGCAGTTGGGCAGGAAGGACCGGGTGGCCGTCGGCCGGATCAACCGGCGTCTCATCGTGTGGGGTGTGGGATTCGGGGTCGTCGTCGGTGTCCTGCTGCTCGCGGTGTCCCCGTGGTTGGGGCGTCTGTTCTCCGGCGACGCCGAGGTGATCGCCCTCGTCACGCCGCTCGCGTGGATCCTCGCGCTCTCGATGCCCCTGGCCGGTTACGTATTCACCCTCGACGGCGTGCTGCTCGGGGCGGAGGACCAGAAGTACCTGGGTGTGGCGATGGTCCTGGCGATGGTGGCGTACGTGGGGTCGGTGTTGCTCCTGAGCATCTGGTGGCGCAACGCCTTCGTCCTGTGGGGCGCCTTCTGCCTGGGCTTCCTCGCCTTCCGCGGTATCGGCCTGGGCTGGCGCGTGCGTGACGACGGATGGATCCTCCGGGCGGAGCGGAAGGGGAGCTGAGGGGCGGGTTTCAGCTCCGGACCGGTGTTCAGCTCCGGGGTGCCGTCCGTTCCGGATGTCGCCGGCACCGGCGGGGTTCAGGTGCATCGAGTGTTCGCAGCCGTATCCGGTGTTCACGGATGACAGGTCGCGGGCGCCTGAAACGAGCATCTGCGACCAGTCGATGCGGCTGTGACCAGTGGGTGTGTGGCCGGAGTCGGGGCGCCTCGGCGGCGGGGCCCGGTTCCGGTCAAGATTCAGTTCCGGACGGGCGGTTCAGCTCCGGGCGTCCTCGACGACCTGTGGCAGGTCGTCCCACGGGATCGTCGCGGCCTGCTGGAACATGGTGAACTTCTCGGACCGGACCAGGAGGATGGTGCCGTCCTCGTTCTCGGCCATGACGCCCTGCGTGCTGATGATCGAGTGGGTGGGCGCGACGACGGGACCCGTTCCACTCGTGGTGTCCGAGTCGTGCCCCGGGCGTTCCCGTTCCTTCTCCTGATCGAGGAGGAAGAACACGTACTCGTCGCCCGTGTCGGCTTCCGGGGCCGCGAAGCCGGTGGGAATCACGATCTCCTCGTTCGCCGGGTCGATGTCGCCGGCGATCACTTCGGTCACGTGGAGGGGCGCGGCGTACTGGTCCCCGCACGGGTCGTCGTACTCCTTGCCGACGTCCTCCCGGTTGAGGAACGGCTCACCCACACAGGCACGGACGACCACGTCGACGCGTGCGGCCATCTCGGCGACGCTGTCGAACAGATACGCCTGCATAGCCGCCTGCCCGGTCGGGTCGTGTTCGACGGTCGCCGGCGGTTCACATGGGTATGCGTCCGGGTCCGGTGCGTCTGCGTTGGTCCCGGCATCCGTCCCACTGCCCGGTCCCCCATCCGACACACCAACATCGGACGACGCGGAGTCCGAGGTGGCGTGCTCGGCAGGAGGTGAGGGCGCCTCGGCGGCTGCGGTGACGGTTCCGCCTGCGGACCCGATCCCGGCTCTCCGTGAGCGGGCTCGTGTCGGGAGCGGGCGTGGATCGTGCGGGCCCATGAGGGCCACTGTCCTCCGGTCGGGGTGGGTCCGGGCGTCGTCGGCCGGACCTGGGCCTCCCAGGGTACGCCGCTGCGAGGCCTCGTGCAGGACCGCAGGTGAGCACGGGACGAAGTGGTGCGCACAGCGGCGGGCCCTCGGTGGGTGCGGTGTCGGACGCTGGGTATCCTTCTCCGGTGACCCGAATCGTTCCTTTCCCTGCAGCCGCCGGTACTTCCGGCACGGACCGTTCCATCGCCCCGGACACCGACACCACTCGTGGCACTGCCGGTTCGGGTGCCTCCGGCTGCGCTGACGGCGCTGACAGCGTTTCCGTTACGGACGACGCGATCCGTACGCGCACCGAGGACCTGCTGCCGTTCCTCGTCCACGCGATGAACTGGTCGCTCGACCGGCCGCACCGTGACGCAGCGGCGCTCGCCGACGATCCCGTGGCGTTCGGCCACGTCGCCGATTGGGGACGCGAGGGGGACCTCGGGGTGATCGGTCGGGCGGACGACCAGGTCCCCGCGGGTGTCGCAGAGGCGCACGGCGCCGCCTGGATGCGGCTGCCGGATGCAGACGTCCCGACCCGTGGTCTCGTCTCGGCGTCGATCCCGGAACTCATGGTCGCAGTGGCCCCGGACCACCAGGGCGAGGGGCTGGGGCGTCAGCTCGTCGCCGCGGCGCTGCAACTCGCGCGACTCGCCGGGCACGAGGCCGTGAGCGCCGCCGTCGACGAGTCCAACGGCGCGATCACCCTCTTCGAGGAGCTCGGCTTCACGAGCATCGGCCGCACCCCCGACGACGCGGTGCTCCTCCTCCGCCAGGTCTGAGGATCAGAACGGCGGGGATTCGTCGTCCCAGTACTGGGAGCGGCCCGCGTCGTCCGGCGGCGGACCCCACGACCAGTGCGGCAACCCTCGGACCCCGAACTCGGCATCGGCGTCGGCGCCGGCACTGGAAGTGGTGCCGGACGCGGAGCTGGCCTCGTCGGCGGTGCCGGAGGTTGTACCGGCATCATCGGCGGTGCGGGCCTGGTTGACGGTGCCGTCCGTGGACACACTCGCCCCGCCTACGGACCCACTCGTCCCGTCGGCCGGCCCCCTCGTGCCACCGACCACGTCACCACCCCGGCCAGTGGCAGAACCCGACCCGACCGTGGACGCACCCGTCGCCTCGTTCGCCCCGCCGGGACCGCGGGCGGACCCGCTCGCGCCGTCGAGGGACACACGTGTCCCATCAATGGATGCACCCGTCGCCGCGTGCGCCCCGCCGGGACCGTCGGTGGACCCACTCGTCCCGTCGGTGGGCACACTCGTCCCCTTGACTCTGGTATCCGTCCCACCCCCGGGCGACACGACAATATCGGCGTCCGACTCGGGGGCCGGCTCAGTTGCGGTGCCAGTGGCGAGGTCAGTGTCGGTAGTGGGGTCCGTACTGGTGGTGGGGTCAGCGTCGGTGTCGTTCCCGGGAACCGTGCCCTGCCCGGGGTTCTCGTCGTTGTCCGTGTCCAGGCCCAGGAAGTCGGGGCTGAGCATCGCGAAGGCATGCCGGACCTCACCGGGATGCTCCGGCGGGAACACGTCTACACTCCGCCCGTACGCCAACTCGAACACCCGGGCACCCGAGGCCTCGGCAGCCACTCCCAGCACGCCATCGGTCTTCGCCTGATGATGCATCTTGCACAGAGGATGCAGGTTCCCGAACACCGTCAACCCACCCCGGCCCGGATCAGCCTGACAGAACGGTTCGACATGGTCGATCTCGCACCGGTAGGCCGCCCGGGTACACCCGGGTACCGTGCACATCCCCCACCGGGCCCCGACCCCGACACGCACCTCGTCCGGGATCGCATACCGTCTGGCCCGCGCATCCAAGGGTGTGCCGGTCGCCGGATCCGTGAGGATCCGCGTCCACGTCCCACACCCCGACGCCAACAAGCGGGCCGTTTCCGCCGGGACCGGCGAGCCGTCCGGGAGCCGTCCCGGCAGCTCCGCCTGCCCCAACAGCGTCAAGGCCGGAACCGTCACGCTCACCTGTGCCTGCCGGGCGAGGAACCGATCCGAATCCGGTAGCCGCACCGTCACGAACCGCACCCCACCCGCATCCCCGGCATCACCACGGTCCTCACCGGCGGCCCCTGCCTCATCAGCAGCGTTCGGCGCAGTGACGGAACCCGGACTGTCGACCACACGTTCTGCCTCAGCAGTGCTGACGCCGCAGGACGCCGTGGTCTCCTCGACCTCGGGAACGTTGGTGGGGATGGTGCGGATGGTGGCTTCCGGGAACGAGTCCAAAGCGACATCCGCCCGTAACTGCTCCAGAGTCCGGTCCTCAGCGATCCGCCGGCCCTCGGGGACTTCGTCGAACATGTCCAGACCCCGATGGATCGCCCGCGCCAGACCATCCCACCGCCGATAGGCCGCATACACGCGCGTCAACTCACCGGTGATCGCCACCGTCGCCGACCCATCCCGATTCACCATGAAATCCAACCGCCGCTGCTCACAGGCGACCTCTGCCTTGTCCTCGACGGTCTGGAACGAATCGATCAACTCCTGCAAGGACTTCCGAAACGTCTCCAAAGACACGAGCGCCCGCCGCTGGGCCAGAAACCTATCGACCCGGGCAAGGACACCTGCCGGGAGGTTCTTGCACAGCTGCCCGGCACACTCCACGTGCGACAGCCGGAACTCACCGGCCCGGGCACGCGCGAAGAACTCCGGTAGCCCGTAGACGACCGTCACCGCCTCCCGCACCACCCGCCGCGTCCGACCCTCCGTGAGATACAGGGTCGCGGCGAGTGTCGTGTAGTCGAGGACCCCGACGTGTTCCTTCACCCAGGTCGACAACGACTGGGTGGCGTTTGCGGCCGGGAACTCCCGCACACCCGCCTCCGGCAGCGCCGCGGTCGCCTCGTCTGCGGTCTGTACTGCCTCCTGGACGGTCTCCGTGGCGGTCTTCAGTGCAGTGCGGGCCTGGTCGGTGGTGTGGATCGCGGCATGAATGTTCATCTCGGCGGTCCGCAGCAGGATCTCGGCTTCCACCTGCAGGCAGATGACCGCCTCGACGAGACTCTCGTCGGCAGGCACGTGCCAGGAGTCGATGGCCGCGGAGTGCCGGTCACCGGAGCGTGTCGTCGTCCGGGAGGGCTTGTGCACCGTCCACGACGATGCCGTGCCGCCACCCACCCCACCAGTGGTGGCGAGGTGCGCATCGGAATTCTCGACGGGCCCGTCAACCGCAGCGCTGTGCCCGGAGTCCACAGTGGTGGTGCCGCCGGTGCTCAAGCGCATCGTGTCCGGGTCGAACAGGCGCTCACCGGACCGCGGACCCACCCGACGCGTCACACACCCGCCCTCGGGAGCACCCACCATCGAGCCCGCCGCATCACCACCGTTCGGGGTCGTCGCAGTGTTCTCGCGAGGTTCGGGTCGGGACGTGGCGCGGAAGACCGACGTGACCTCGCAGGTCACGCGCCAAAGCGGGCCGGCACACGTGACGGGTGCGACCGTCTCGGCGAGTTCGGCGAGGAAATACTCCCGGACCGGCGGCGAGGCCTTACTGCCCGGTAGACACGTGTAGGAGGGCACGGCCGGTCGAACATGCACACCCGAACGACACACCGTCGACACCGGTGTGGTGACCGGCCGACGGCAGGCGGGGCAGACCAGCTTGTCGAGCAGACCCGTGACCCGATTCGCGAACCGCTCCCCGGCCGAGGCCACGACCACGGACGACTTCACCACCTGCCCCGTGGCAGCGCCGTCCCCACCTGCAACGGTTGTCGCGGCGACATCTGTGGCGCCAGCGGCATCGGTGGACTCGCTGTTCGCGGTGGAGTCGCCGGTCTCGTCCGCTTCGGTGGGAGACCCTGCAGGAGTCGCCGTGCCGGCACCCGCACCGGAGTCCGCACCCGGGTTCCCGAACCGGCCGAGCAGACCCGTCCGGACATAGTCGCGGGCCTGCTCGACCTCCTCCCAATACGCGGTCAGGAGTCGCTGCTCCCGAGCCTCGGCGGCATCCGCGGCCGTCTTCGCCTGCTCCATCACCTGCCCGGCCTCTTCCACGGCCTCCGCGGCCGCTGCCGCCCGGTCCCACCGGCCCAGGGTCTCGTGGATCGCCTCGACCTCACCGGACCACGCGGAGAGGTCCGCGGTCTCCTCACACCCGAGGACCGCCTGAGCCAACACGTACCCGGCGATCTTCCGCCACCGGACCATGCCCGCTTCGTCCGCCTCCACCAGATGCTCTTCCAACCCCTTCAGGCGGGCACGCCCGGCAGCACGCCCATCCAGCTCCCGGACAGGCTGTTCTGCCTCCACCGACTCGTCACCGGAAGTCTCCGAGTACTCGGGGCTGGCCACCCGGCTACTGGCAGCCTGCCCAGTACCTGTGGTCGTTGCACCGCCGGCCTGACCGGTGTCTGCGGTCGCCGTACCGTCGGTGTCGAGGTGGCCGTCGTCCCGGCTCATCTCCTCGACGTCCGATCCGCTCTCAGGAGGGGTCGCAGAGGCCGGGAACGCGTCGTCGGTCTGTGCGCGTGCAGGGGCCAGGTTTGTGGTCCAGATGCTCGGGTGTGTGGTCGTCATCGTCGTTCACCTCCTCGCCGTGCCTCGTGATCGGGGCCGGTCCACCGCTGCGTGGCGGTGCGTCCGCCGCGGCCGGTTCCGGCCTGGATTCGATTCGTGTTCCCATCGTCCAGGTGGCCTCGGACACACATCCTGCAGATCCGGGTCCAGAACGACGGGATTCCGGTTCCCGAGCACCTGGAAGCGGTGTATCCCCCGGTGAGGGGGATGCGAAAGTTTTTCGAGAATTTTCTGGTGGCCGGCCTCGCGACCGGTCGCACGGCATGTCGCACGGCCCGCGGCCACCCGAGGACCGGGGCCCCGAACTCCCGGAGCACGGGGCACGGGGCACGGACGACCGGGACGAGGGGGACCGGGTGGGTCACCGGTCACGGAGATCCGGGCGCCGAAGCCTCGATACAGGTAACCGGGGCACCTCGGAAGCCGATCGAGGGTCAGGAGAGGCCTTCCCGGACCGGGCGCCTCGGGAGCGTGGCAAGAGGCCTGGACGGACGTGGAAGCGCGCGGGCCGCTCGAACCGCACGGAAAGCTCGGAACGGGCGACGCTGCACGTTCAGCCGCCCGGCGGTGGACTCACGCGAGGGCGGGCGACCTCCGATGGTGGTCTCCGGGAACTCACCCGGGGTGGAGTGGTTCCGACGCCTGAATCGGCTCCGGCAATTGGGACCCGTGGTAGGTGCAGATCGTTGACGCCGAGAAGTCCACACGCCGAGGTGTTACTCCGCTGGTGAGGCTTCTGGATCGTCGGGTGCCCAGGTGATCGTCCAACCGTCGGTGCGTACGTCGGTGTCCGGGATCAAGTGCCGGATGGTTGTCACGCTGATGTGTGATTCGACGGCGACCACCTCGGGGGAGTAGCCCTGCATGAGTGCCTCGCGCAGGGCGTGTCGCAAGGTGTCCTCGGTGGCCGGAGTCGGGTCGGATTCGAATCCGATGGTGGCGCGGACGATCGACCGGAACGGCTCCTCGAACGTCATGGGGTCAGCGGGCATGCAGCTCACGCTACTTCTGCCCGTTCAGCCGCACCACGATCGAGCGCTCGTCGGGGGTGCAGAACGGGATGGCACTGCGGAACCTCACACGGCTCAGTGGGCGGAAGAACAGCAGCGCCGACCAGGTGCTGGGAAACCTGCGGTCACGCCCGATCAGGTGTTGGCAAAGCTGCGAGATCCGTCCGCCGCGAAACCGCAGATTCTTCAGCAGTTGATTCCCGGAACGCCGAACCGCGCAGTTCCCGGTACCTGTTCCCCTCGCCCTCACCCCTCCAGGGCAGGCCCTCACCCCTCCAGGTGGGAGCGCAGGAGGTCGCGGCCCTCGCTGCCGAGGTGCCGGAAGACGTGGGTCTGGAACGTGTCCGTCGTGACCGACCCGTGGCGGTGCTCGGTGGCCCAGTCGCGGAGGAGGGCGAAGAAGGCCGCGTCCCCGGCGAACCCCCGCAGGGCGTGCAGGGTGAGGGCACCGGCCTTGTAGACCCAGTCGTCGAACATCCGCTCGGCACCGGGGTCGACGAGCGGGGCGCCGGCTGGACGTCGCAGTCGGGCGCGGTGGAGGGTGGCGTGCTCCGCGGCCGGCTTCCGCCCGGAGGCCTCCGACCACAGCCACTCCGAATAGCAGGCGAACCCCTCGTTGAGCCAGATGTCCTGCCACCGCGTGGGCGTCACGGAGTTGCCGAACCACTGGTGCGCGAGCTCGTGCGCGACCAGACGTTCGGCCTCCCAGCCGGACCTGAAGTGGTTGGGCCCGAACACGGACAGCGGCTGGGACTCCAGCGGGATCTCCAGGTCGTCCTCGGTGACGACCGCACCGTAGGAGTCGAACGGGAACGGTCCGAACATGTCCGCGAAGACGCGCATCATCGCGTGCTGCCGGCCGAGTCCCTCCCGCAGACGCGGCCACATGACCGGCGGCACGGCCGCCCAGATCCGTACGGGTTCGCCGAGGGGGACCGGCTGCGGATCCGGCACGTCCTCGATCCGGTACTGGCCCACCTGGACGGTCGCGAGGTACGGGGCCATCGGCGACTCGGACTCCCACTCCCAGCGGGTCCGGCCGGCCTTCCGGCGGCGTGAGACCAGGCGCCCGTTCGACACGACGGTGTAGTCGCCGTCGACGGACACGGCGATCGAATGGGTCGCCTTGTCACCGGGGTGGTCGTTGCACGGGAACCACGTCCCCGCCCCGTCGGGCTGCCCTGCCACGAGCGCGCCGTCGGTGAGTTCCTCCCACCCGACGTCGCCCCACAGGCCCTCGTGCGGTTCGGGGACCCCGCCGTAGTCGATCGTGACGGTGAGCTCCTGCCCGGCGTCCAGACCTCCGGACGGACGCACCGTGAGCTGTCGGCCGGTGTGCGCGAACCCGGCCTTCTTCCCACCCACCCGGACCTTCGACACGCGCAGTCCCGAGAAATCGAACCGCAGCGCGTTCGTCCGGGTCAGGCCGGTCAGTCGGATCCTCGCCTGTCCGGTGAGCCGGTTGGGCCCCACACGGTAGTCGAGATCGAGGTCGTAGTGTTCCACGCGGAACGCGGGGTCACCCGTGCGCGTGTACGGTTCGAGAGCGGAGTTCACACCCCAGTCCTACCAGGAACGCGTTTCGCTCGCGTCACGACACCCCGCTGCCGAGGCGCCCCGACCTCGCCCTGTGACGTCCCGCGGTGCCCGTCCCGCGGTGCCCGTCCCACCATGCCCCGGGGTCATCCCGTGGACAGGCGGAGCCGGGCGAACTCCTCGGCCTTCACCGTGCGGAAGGTGCCCGCGAGGAACCAGAACGCGCGCACGCCGTCCGCGGTCCAGGAACCCCAGGCCGCGGCGTCCTTGCCGTGGGTCGCCACGCCGTCGACGTGGAGCGCCGTGAGCCGTGCGGGGACCCGCGCGCACAATGCGTCGACGACGGACTCCCGGCCCTCCGTCCCGGGAACACCGGGGTCGGTCGCATGGTCGAGGGTGCAGGTATCCGCCACTCGCGCGGCCAGGGCCGGACGATCGCCGCGGGCCAGCGCCACGACGAACTCGGCGACCGTCCGGTTCTTCGGGGAGTTCCCACAGGACTCCGTGCCGGTCACCCGAAGCGTGCTCATCGGTCCACGTCCACGTCCTCGTCCGCCCGGGGTCGCACATCAGTCCTTGTCCGCCCAGGGCTGGACGGGGTTGCCCATGAAGCGGGAGGCGACGGGCAGCACCTCTCCGCGCATGACGAGGGAGACGGGTCCGACGGTCGCACCCTCACCGAGTTCCGCACCCGGGAGGATCACGGAGTTCGGGCCCAGTGTCGACCCCACACCCAGTCGGACGTGGTCCAGCGACATGACGCGGTCGTGGAACAGGTGGGTCTGGACGACGCAGCCACGGTTGACGGTGGAACCGTCCTCCAGGTGCACGAGGTCCGCCTCGGGCAGCCAGTAGCTCTCGCACCACACGCCGTGACCGAGCTTCGACCCCATGGCCCGCAGGTACCAGACGAGGGCGGGGGTACCGGCGGCCGGCCGGGCGAACCAGGGGGCGGCGATGAGCTCGACGAAACAGTCGGCCACCTCGGTCCGCCACACGAAGGAGGACCACAGCGGGTGGTCGTCGGTGCCGATGCGTCCGGAGAACAGCCACTTGGTGACGACTGCGGTCCCGGCGGCCAGGAACCCGGCGGCCATGAGGACGAGAGGCCCACCGAGCACGACACCGGCGAGGCCGAAGGTCTGGGAGAGCCACAGGAGCCCCCAGGCCACGCCGAACACCAGGAGACCGGCCACGACGACCGAGCTCAGCCGCAGCGTCTCCCACAGGGCGCGGACGACCTTGAGGTGCACGGGCGGTTCGTAGGTGAGCGCGGACTCCGCCTCGACCTCGTTGCGGCGCATCTCGACCGGGGGAGAGCCGATCCAGCTGGACCCCTTGCGGGACTTGGGCGGGGTGGCCGAGAGCACCGCGACGAGCGCGTTCTTGGGCACCTTGCGGCCCGGTGCGGTCATCCCGGAGTTGCCGACGAAGGCCCGCTTGCCGACCTTGGCCCGGCCGATCCGCATCCAGCCGTGGCCCATCTCGTAGGAGCCGATGAGGGTGTCGTCGGCGAGGAACGCCCCGTCGGCGATCTTCGTCATCGAGGGCACGAGCACGACCGTGGAGGCTTCGACGTCACGGCCCACCTCGGTGCCGAGCAGGCGCAGCCACCAGGGGGTGATCATGCCGGCGTACAGCGGGAACAGGAGGTCCCGCGCGACGTCCATGAGTCGTTCGGTCGCCCACACCCGGTAGGCCATGCCCGACCGGACGGGGAAGACGCCCTCCTTGATGCCGATCCCCAGGATCCGCACGCTCGCGACGATGAGGAGGGCACACACGAAGAACCACAGGAGCGCGGCCGCCGGGGTCCAGGCGAGCAGGGCCAGGGGTCGCGTGATCACGTCCCATCCCTCGATCCGGACCACGAGCGCGAGGGCCGGGACGGCCGCCGCGAAGGGGATGAGGCTGTGCCCGAGCGCACCGAGGACGTAGAGGAGGAAGGGCGACCGGGGCCTGCGATCGAGCGGGTCCGGCCAGTCGCCGCGGGCCTTGCCCACGCGCACGGCCGGCGACCCGGAGTACCGCCGGTTCTTCTTCACGGCACCGGAGACCGCGGAGCCCGCCTCGACGACGGCACCGGGGCCGACCTTGGAGTTCGGCAGCATGGTCGACCGTGCACCGACGGAGGCGTGCTCACGGATCTCGACGGTGCCGATGTGCACCTCGTCCCCGTCGATCCACCAGCCGGACAGGTCGACCTCGGGTTCGACGGCCGCACCCTCCCCGAGCGTGAGCAGACCGGTGACCGGCGGGACCGAGTGGAGGTCCGTGTCCGGCCCGATCCGGTTGCCGAGCAGTCGGGCGTACCACGTGACCCAGGGTGCGGACCCGGGGGAGACGGGGGCGGCCAGCGCCTGGACGTGCTCGGCCCACCACAGACGCAGGTGCACGGAACCCCCGCGCCGATACACGCCCGGTCGGATGCCGCGCATCGCCACCCGGGTGAGCCCGGCGGCCAGGAGCATCCGGCCCCACGGGGAGACGAACAGCAGCCACAGCGCGCCGATGAGCCACCACGCGAAGGCCGGCACCGGCGCGCCGAACTCGTGGGCCACCCGCCCGACGACGAGCGCCGGGACGGCCCACCGCACGGCCGGGAACAGCAGCAGGGGCAGTCCTGCGAAGGTCTGGGCGAAGCGGAAGCCGACGGGCACCTCGGCGACGTCCCGGGGCGTCGCCGCCGGCTGTGCGGCCACCGCGTCCTCCCCGGTGAGCATCTCCGCGAGCGCGCCGAACCGCGGGCGGGCGTAGACGTCGCCCACCGTGATCGCCGGGTGGCGCTCCCGCAGCAGGGAGACCAGCCGGGCCGCGGCGAGCGACCCGCCGCCGGCGTCGAAGAAGTCCGTGTCGACGCCCGGGGCACCCCCGAGCACCGACTCCCACACGCCGGCCACCCAGGCGGCGGCCTCGGAGAGATCCTCCGCACCCGAGGCGCCCTCACCCGTGCTTTCACCTGCACCGGTGGCACCGGGCAGGGGCCAGGGGAGTGCCTTGCGGTCGACCTTGCCGGAGGTCTTGGTCGGCAGGTCGTCGACGATCGCGAGGCGGGGGACGAGGGCGGCCGGCAGCACCTCGCGCAGCCGCTCGGTCCACCCGGCGGTGTCCGCCTCGGTACCGGTGGCCGGGACGAGGTAACCGACGAGCAGTTGGGATCCGGCGGCGGTGTCCTTGACGGCGGCCGCGCCTCCGTTGACCCCGGGCAGGGACGCCAGGGCCGCGTCGACCTCACCGAGCTCGATCCGGCGGCCGCCGAGCTTCACCTGCTCGTCCGCGCGGCCCTGGAAGATCAGGCCCGCCGGGTCGTTGACGACGAGATCTCCCGACCGGTAGGCCCGCTCCCAGCCGAGTTCCGGGTGGGGCGCGTACTTCTCGGCGTCCTTCGCCGCGTCGAGGTAGCGGGCGAGGCCGACCCCGCCGATGACGAGCTCGCCCACCTCGCCCTCTGCCACGGGCTGACCCGTCTCCTGGTTGACGACCGCGAGGTCCCAGCCGTCGAGCGGCAGACCGATGCGGACGGGGTCGGAGCCGTCGAGGAGGGCGCCGCAGGCGACGACGGTCGCCTCGGTCGGGCCGTAGGTGTTCCACACCTCGCGGGTGCCGTCGGACAGGCGGGCGGCGAGTTCCGGCGGGCACGCCTCGCCGCCGAAGATGAGCAGGCGGACACCCGAGAGGGATGCTTGCGGCCACAGGGCCGCGAGCGTCGGCACCGTCGAGACGACGGAGATCCGACGGCTGGAGAGCCACGGGCCCAGGTCGGTGCCGGACTTCACGAGGGCACGGGGTGCGGGCACCAGGCAGGCGCCGTGGCCCCAGGCCAGCCACATCTCCTCACAGCTCGCGTCGAAGGCGACGGAGAGGCCGGCGAGCACGCGGTCGCCGGGGCCCAGGGGGTCGTCCTGGAGGAACATGCGCGCCTCGGCGTCGACGAAGGCCGCGGCGTTGCGGTGGGTGACGGCCACACCCTTGGGGGTGCCGGTCGATCCGGAGGTGAAGATGATCCACGCGTCGTCGGTGGGTTCCGGGGCCCGCAGTTCGTCCCGCGACAGGGCGACGGCCGGCAGTTCGGAGCCGTCGGCCGCGGCGATCCTCACCCGGGCGGCGTGCCCGGGGAGGTCCTGGGGAGAGGGGGCGGACGCCTCGGGGTCGCCCGCGGTGATGACGGCGTCGACGCCGGCCTCCCCGAAGACGGTGCGGGCGCGTTCGTCTGGGTCGTCGACGTCGACGGGCACGTAAGCGGCGCCGATCATGAGCGTGCCGAGGATCGAGAGGTAGAGGTCGACACTGCCCGAGGGCACCCGGACCCCGACGCTGGAGCCGGGGCCGACTCCGGTGCGGGCCAGCCGGACGGCCATCGCCCGGACGGCGGAGAGCAGCTCCGTGTAGGACAGGACGGTCCGGCCGTCGTCGAGGGCGGGCGCCTCCGGATGCTCGGTCGCGACCTCGATGAGGAGGTCGACGAGGGTACGTGCTGCGGGGGCGAGGGATCCGGCCAGGAGTGTGGTGCTCACCGCACAAGGGTACGTAACCGAGGTGGACATAGGGTGGACTGCACGACACACGCCGGCCCTCCCCACGGGCCCGAACGGAAAGGTCTCCCCTCATGACGTCCACCTCCCCGTCCACCGCCGCCGCGTCGACCCCCGCGGCCGAGGCGCCCCTCACCCGTGTCTTCCGGAACGTCACCGTCCACGACGGGCGTACCTTCCTGCGCGGGATGCGGGACGTCGTCGTCACCGGCGACACCGTGACCGACATCACCCCGTGCGGTCGGGCGATCGTGCCCTCCGGCGACCGGGTCGAGGAGATCGAGGCGAAGGGCAAGACCCTCACCCCCGGTTTCATCGACTGCCACGTGCACTTCACGACGGAGGGGGCGGGCTCGCTCACCGCCTTCACCGAGCCCTTCTCCCTCCAGTTCTACAAGTCCGTCGCCTTCATGGAGCGCACCCTGCGGGCCGGTGTCACGACTGCCCGTGACGCCGGGGGTTCGGATCTCGGTCTCAAGACGGCACTCGAACAGGGCTACGTGCGGGGACCGCGCACGCTCACGGCGGTCTCGATCATGTCCCAGACGGGCGGACACGGTGACGGGTTCATGCCGTCGGGTGCGCACTCGCCGATGACGACCCCGCACCTGGGACGCCCCGACGGGGTGGCCGACGGGGTCGACGGGGTGCGCCGCAAGGCCCGCGAGATCCTGCGCGCCGGCGCCGACCACATCAAGATCTGCTCGACCGGCGGCGTGTTGTCGGCCGCCGACGACCCGCGTCACTCGCAGTTCACCCGCGAGGAGATCGCGACGATCGTCGAGGAGTGCGCGACCCAGGGCACCTACGTCATGTCCCACGCGCAGGGCACGAACGGGATCCGCAACGCCGTCGAGGCGGGTGTCCGCTCGATCGAGCACGGCATCTACCTCGACGACGAGACGATCGAGGCGATGCTGGAGAAGGGCGTGTGGCTGGTCCCCACGCTCCAGGCGCCACGGGCCGTGATCGCCGGCGCCGAGGCGGGTGCCGCACTGCCCCCGGCGCTCGTCGAGAAGGCCCGGATGGTCGCCGAGGTGCACGTCGAGTCCGTGGCCAAGGCGCACGAGGCAGGCGTGAAGATCGCGATGGGCACCGATGCCGGGGTCGGCCCGCACGGGGAGAACCTCGAGGAGATCGAGCTCATGGCCGCCGTCGGCATGACCGTCGAGCAGGCGCTCGCCGCAGGGACCGGCTCGGCCGCCGAGCTCATCGGTCTCGACGGAATCGGCCGGATCGCCCCCGGTGCGATCGCCGACCTGGTCCTCCACGCCGGCGATCTCTCGGACATCGGGGTCGCGGACCTGCGTACCGGCGTCGAGGCGGTCTACCAGGGCGGCGTACAGGTCTGAGGGTCACCCGACACACGGACGGCCCCGGGGAACGGTTCCCCGGGGCCGTACGAGTGTGTCTCGGTTCCTGATTCAGAGCAGTCCGACGAGGATGCTCGCGACGAGGATGGAGCCGGCGGAGACCGAGGTGAACCCGCCGATGAGCATGGGCGGGAGCATCCGTTCCATGAGGGCGGAGCGTTCGGCGTCGTCGCGGCCGGTGGAGCGTGCGACCTCCTGGGTGATGAGGTAGTCGGCCGGGAACCCGTACATGGCGGTGAGTGCCACCGACATGCCGAGGTTGACGTCCCACTTCACGAGCTTGGTGACGACGAAGCCGCCGAGGAGGATTCCCGCCATGCCGATGACGAGGATGCAGGCGACCGGCAGCAGCGAGGCGATGACGTCCTCGACGGAGGCCGACATGAGCGGGGCGACGACGATGAAGATGATCGCGGCCATCGCGATGGTGAAGGAGTTGGCCCGCTCCAGCACCTTGTCCGGCAGGATCCCCAGGGCCGTGAGGCCGATGCCGACGAGCAGACCCCAGATCGAGTAGCTCACACCCGTGAGCTGACCGATCCAGTAGGCCAGGGACCCCGCGGCGAAGACGAGGAAGAGCAGGAACAACTGGTTGTTCACCAGGGCCGGCGGGAGGTTCACGAGCTTCTTCCGCTCCTCCGCGGCGGCAGGGAAGCCGGCGGCGAGGGGAGAGCCGGAGGGCGCCTCGGCGTCGGACGTGAGTTCGCCGGAGGCGATGAGCTTGTTCGCGTAGCGACGGAGGAAGAAGTTGGTGGCCGGCATGGACGGCAGCGACTGGAGCATGAGGATGAGCGAGGGGATGACGACGACGGCGGTCGTGATCCCGGCCTCGGTGAGTCCGGTCGTCGTGAGCGAGGTCGAGACGATGCCACCGGCGAGCGGTCCGGCGCCGGCGACGGCGGTCTCGAACCCGAAGAGCGGCGTGACGACGGCCAGGAGCACGCCGGTGGCCACGACGATGCCGGCACCGGCGATGACGACGGCACGCCACTGCTGGAGCATGGTCCGCAGCGGCATGAGCGAGCCCATGTGGACCATGATCGCCGGCTGGATGAGCGCGCCGACGGTCACCATCGTCGAGACCTCGACGATGTCCGCCGGGACGATCGAGCCCTCACCCCAGGGCGCGGGGACCTTGGCGAGGACGAAGAGGGTGAGCATCGCCACGAGGAGGGCGGGGACGCGGGCACGGGTGGCGATCGAGACGAGTTCGCCCAGTGCGATGAAGGCGAGGACGATCGCGGTGGCGAGGACGGCGCTCATGCGTGGGCTCCCTCGGTGTCGGCGGCCGGGTGGTCGGTTCCGGCGGAGCCGGCGGCGGACTCCGCGGCGTGGCGGGCCAGGCGGGTCCAGGCGAGGTCCGCCAGCGCGGCGGCCTGGTCGGCGAGGACGGAGTCGTCGAAGAGGACCTGCGGGGAGTGGTTCCAGGCGGCCGTCTCCGGGTCGACGTCCTCGGGGGAGGCGGCGAGGAAGAAGAAGCAGCCGGGGACCTCGCGGAGGACGAAGGAGAAGTCCTCGGACCCCATGAGGGGATCGGCCATCGTGTCGACGCGGTCGGCACCGAAGAGCGAGGTGAGGCGGTCGTCGACGAAGGCGGATTCGTCCACGTCGTTGACGGTCACGGGGTACTCGATCTCCCAGCGGACCTCGGCACGGGCCCCGTGGGCGGCGGCGATGCCCTCGGCCAGGCGCCGGGCGGCCTCACCGAAGGCCACCTCGTTCGTGCCGGAGAGCACGCGGACGGCGGCCTGGAGGGACCCGGTCTCCGGGATGATGTTCGCCGCGGTCCCGGCCTCGATCCGCCCGATCGAGAGGACGACCGGATCGAAGACGTCGAACTGGCGGGTGACCATCGTCTGGAGTGCCTGGGCGATCTCGACGAGGACGGCCACGGGGTCGACGGCGGCATAAGGCTTGGACCCGTGCCCGCCCCTGCCGTGGACGGTGATCGCGAGGTCCCCGAACCCGGCCATCGTGGTGCCGGGCCGGTACGCGAAGGTGCCGCGCGGGCCCGGGGCGACATGGATGCCGTAGGCGGCCACCGGCTTGCGCCCGGTGACATCGAGGAGGCCTTCCTCGATCATCGGCCGTGCCCCACCGGGGCCCTCCTCGCCGGGTTGGAACATGAACACGACGGATCCGGGCAGGTCCTCCCGGTGGGCGGCGAGCAGCCGGGCGGCCCCGACGAGTCCGGAGGTGTGGAGGTCGTGGCCGCAGGCGTGCATGGCGCCGTTCGTCGAGGCGTAGGGCAGTCCGGTGTCCTCGGTGAGGGGCAGGGCGTCCATGTCGCCGCGCAGCAGCACGGTCGGACCGGGACGGCCACCCTCCAGGACCGCGACGACGGAGGAGAGGGACTCACCGGTGTGGACGGTGAGGGGCAGTCCGTCGAGTGCGGCGAGCACCCGGTCGCGGGTGCGGGGGATGTCGTTGCCGACCTCCGGGTCGGCGTGGAGGGCGCGGCGCAGGGTCTGCAGGTCCGGCAGGAGGGCGGGCGCCTCGGCGGCGAAGTCGGGGATCGTCGGGGAGGTCACGATGGGGATTCGTCCTTACGGGAGGGTTGCGTGCGGTGGGGTGCGGGGGTCAGGGCAGCGTCGGACACAGCGGATCAGGAACGCTGGAACGTTAACACCCTCACGTCACGGTTCGGTCACACCACGTTCTCGCCGGGGGATCCCTGGAGGATCTTCCGCGCGAGGTCCCGGATCCCGCGCAGCAGTCCGCGCATCGGCGTGCGGCGGTGACCCTCGCGGGCGCCGGTCTGCCAGGGGCCCGGATCGGTGAGGGGGAGCGACCCGGTGGCCGGGCCGAGGTCCGTGGCGATCGCGTCACCGAGCGCCGTACAGGCACGCGGATCGAGACCGGTGCCGAGGACCTCGTTCCAGTAGTGGACGACCTCCGCGTGGTAGTTGTGGCCGTGTCCGCCGGGCAGTTTCACGGAGCGGGGCATGTCGGAACTCAACTGCCAGAAGGTCGCCCACGGCGTCCAGCGCATGTGGGCGCTCACGTCCTCCCCGCGGGGCTCGACCATCCAGTCGGGCCGTTCCCAGACGACCTTCGGTTCCCACCACACGATCGGGTCGGAGGGGTGCTGGGCGTAGACGATCGGGGCACCCGTCCAGGCGGGGTAGGGCTCGCCGAAGGAGTCGTGGTGGAGGTCCTCGGGGCGGGTGACGAACCGGGCCATGTCCCCGCGTCCGATCATCGGCCGGATCTCCGGGGTGCCCGGGCGCCGCCGGTCGATGAGGCGTCCGACGAGCGGAGTGGCCCGCGGGGTCCCCGTCCAGACCGCGCCGTCGAGAGTGCGACGCATGTGGTGGAGGTCGAAGAAGGCGCCGTTGCCGCCGAGTGCGCCCAGCGACTCGCCGGTCGCGTAGAGCCGGGGGCGGGCGTCCTCGGGCAGCCCTGCAAGGTGGCGGAGGACGGCGCGATGGAGGAGCCGGGAGGAGTCGACGGCCTGTTGCCGACCGATGAGGAAGTTGAGCCAGGACCCGGCGAAGGAGTACTGGACGGCGGCCGAAGCGCAGTCCCCGGCCGTGAGGTACTCGACGGCCTCGACCGTCCACTGCGGGATCCACCCGGACCCGGTGTTCGTCACGAGCAAAAGGGCACTGCGCTCGAAGGCCCCGGCCCGGGCCAGTTCGGCCACCGCCGCCTCGGCCGCGTCCTCCAGGGTCGGATGGGCCAGGCGGCCGATGAAGACCCGGATCGGGGTCCGCGCGGGACCGGCTGAGCCGTGCTCGGACCCGGTGGGACCGGGGGAGGGGGTGGTGTCGGGGGTGATGTTCTTCGGTCCGGTCCAGGGCGCCTCGGGAGCGGTGGTGGGGAGGGGTCCCGGCAGTAGACCGCGGCGGGCGAGTGAGGCACGGACGGCGGCGATCCGGTCCGCGCGGGGTCCGGCGGAGACGAACCCGCGGCCGTGGTAGCCGAGGGTCGAGAAAGGCTCGCGGGAGGTCCGCGACCCGGTGCGTTCGGGCTCGGTCGGGGCGGCGTCGCCGGGGACCCGCGCGAAGTCCGAGACGACGGCGCGGGCGTCGAGGGAGCGGAGGACCTCGGTGAGGACGTAGCGGTAGGAGTTCCACCACAGGGCCAGCGCACCGGCGGAGATGACGACCGAGGGCACGAAGGGCAGGACCTTCTTGACCCGGCGCTCGACGACGTGCCGGGTGTAGGAGGACAGGGAGGTGAGGGAGTCGAGGGCGAACCAGCCGCCCAGGCCCGCGAGGTAGCCGAGGAACTGCTTGAGGGCGGGGTCGGAGTCGGGCCCGCCGGTGAGCCGGGTGACCTCCTGTTGGCGGTCCATCGAATGCCGCAGGGCCAGGACGGAACCGCCGGCGGCGAGGACGAAGAGGACGGTGTCGCGTTTCCAGCGGCGGCGGCCGGCCTCGGAGAGTCCGGTGGGGGCCTCGAAGGTGTCGGAGACGGTGGCGCGGCGGCCCTCCGGGGGCCAGGGATGGGGGAGTCGACCGAGTGCGCGGTCGAGGGACTCGGCGAGCTTCTGGGCGCCGAAGGCATTCACCGTCACGTTGATCGCGGTCATCCACCAGGTGCGGGGGACGAGACTCGGGGCCAGGGCGATCCAGGACCCCGCCTGACCGGCTGCCGCGACGATCCGTTTCATCCGTGAAGTCCTCCTCGGGCGCCACGATAGCGGAACGATGTCGGTGGGAAAGTCGGATCCTGGACCGCGGAGATCCGGACGGTGTCCGCGGGAAGTGGCACACGACCGGTATGGTGGGACGGATTCTTGTGGATCCATCACCAGAGAAACTGAACGAACGATCGACGACTGAACGATAATCGGAACAGTGGACGTGCCCGGAGCGATGTGCTCAACACGACCGACACCGACGACCAGCCCATCACGGAGGCCCTGTGCAGGACACCACCCCGTACGACGTCACCCGACTGCGATCGCGATTCCCGTCCCTGGCGAGCGGGACCGCGCACTTCGACGGACCCGGCGGCACCCAGACCCCGATCGAGGTGGGACGTGCCGTCTACGAGCGGATCACCGGACCGGTGTCGAACAAGGGCACGGGCAGCCTCTCCGAGCGGACCGCCTCGGCGACGATGGCCGACTTCCGGGAGGCGATGGGGGACTTCCTCGCCTCCGACCCGCAGGGGATCGTGTACGGGCGGTCGGCCACCGCGCTCGTCTACGAGTTCGCCGGCTACCTCTCGAAGTCCTGGGGGCCGGGCGACACGGTCGTCGTCTCCCGGCTCGACCACGACTCGAACGTCCGGCCCTGGGTGCAGGCCGCCGAACGGGCGGGCGCCTCGGTCGCGTGGATCGACCTCGACCCGGCCACGGGCGACCTGGACCCGGCCTCCGCCGAGGCGGTCATCGGCCCCGACACCGTCCTCGTGGCCATCGCGGCCGCCTCGAACTTCCTCGGCACCATCCCGCCGGTCCGCCGGATCGCGGACCTGGCGCACTCCCACGGGGCGCTCGTGTGGGTCGACGCCGTGCACTACGCGGCGCACCGCCTGGTCGACCGGGAAGCACTCGGCGCCGACGTCCTCGTGTGCTCTCCCTACAAGTTCCTGGGTCCCCACTGCGGCGTGCTCGCCGCGGACCCGCAGTGGCTGGCCGGGGTCGAGGTCGACAAGCTCGCCCCGCAGACGGACGCCGTGCCCGACCGGTTCGAGCGCGGCACCCTGCCCTACGAACTGCAGTCCGGCGTCGTGGCCGCCGTCGACTTCCTCGCCGACCTGGCGGAGGAGTTCGGGGGCGCCGCCCCGGCGGGCACCGACGGTGCCGGTGCCATGTCCCGGCGTGCCCGGCTCGAGGCGTCCTTCGCCCTCCTCGAGGAGCATGAGGACGCCCTGCGGGAGCGCATGGAGGCGGGCCTCGCGGCACTCGGTGAGGAGGTCGTCGTGCACTCGGTGGCCGCCCAACGGACCCCGACCGTGACCGTCACCCTGCCCGGCCGCGACGTGCGGGCCGCCTACGCGCACCTGGTCACCGAACACGACGTGCTAGCCCCGGCCGGGGACTTCTACGCGTACGAGGCGGTCCGCCGTCTCGGGTTGCCCGGCAACGCGGGGCTGCGCATGGGGCTCGCCCCCTACTCGGACCACCGGGACGTCGACCGGCTGCTCGCCGGACTGCGGACGTTCCTGGAGACCACACCCGCCGCCGGGGGGCCGGAGGGGGCCGCGGCGGGGACCGCGTACGACGACGCCCTGCGGGATCTCGCGGGGCAGCACGGAGGAGACCGATGACCGAGGGTACGAGCACGACCGGAGCACCGGGGGAGGACGCCATCGCCGCATTTCCGGAGGGGACCGAGGACACGCAGCGTTGCCTGGCAGGCTTCGCCTATTCCGTTCTGGCGCTCGCCCGCGAGATCGACCTGCACGACGAGGGGGACGCGGACCTCGTCTCCCTCACACCGACCGAGCAACTGGTGATGCGCTACGTGGACGCCCACCACGACTGCGCACCGAGTGAGATCGCGACGGCCACGGGCCTCAAGCGGCCGAACGTCTCCTCGGCGATCACCTCACTCGTCGGCAAGGGCATGGTCACGCGCGACACCGCCGCCCACGACGGCCGCGGCGCGCACATCCGGCCGACCGAGCTGGCCGCCGAGAACATCCGGATCCTCACGGGGATGTGGGCCCGGGCGATCGCCGACGGGCTGCCGGCCGATGCGACCCCGGAGAAGATCCGGACCGTCGTCGGGTGGCTCGACGAGGTGATCGGGAACATGGCACGGGCGCGGGCCGCCAAGGAGTGAGGCCCCGGTAGTTCCGGCCCACTGAATCGGTTTGGCCCCGTGAGATGCTCATCTCACGGGGCCAAACCGATTCAGCGGGCCAAGACCTGTGCAATCTCTCCTGCTGAATGCGAGAAGGTCCCGACTCCATCGGAGTCGGGACCTTCTCGGGTGGTCGGGCTAGCGGGATTTGAACCCACGACCTCTTGACCCCCAGAACTGGAGCCAACGAAAGAACACGCAGGTGACAGGACAATGATCCTGTCAAATCGCGCACCAGTGCACCGCCAGTGCACATTGCCAAACACGCAGCCGCCGCCTATCATGCGGCGCACTCTAAGCCCAGTAATAAAGACAAGGTTCCTTGTCTTATCGGCATCAAAACCTGTCCGCGACCAGGACTGCTATCACGACCGATGCCCTGACGCGGGCGCGGGGGGTGCCTCCCCCCTGCCCTCGACGAGGGCGACGACGGCGAGCACCAGGGCGACGAGCGCGAGGGGCAACGAGACCAGGCATGCCCCTCAGCGGCCCTACAAGGCACCTAGAACGGCCTCACATCCCCTGCCCGGTACTTGGTACCGGACCTGCGCTCCTAGGCCCGTACAGAGCCGTACAGCGCGCTTGCCTGCACCGATGCCGGAAGCCCCGACGGCTGGGCTCCGGCAGGCCCGGCCGCATGCTCGACCTCGGAGCCGCATGCTCGACCCCGGCAGGCTCGCCGCCTGCCCCGCCTCGACCCCGACCTCGACCCCGGGACCGGGAGACGAGACGAGGAAATGAAGATGATCCGCACCACACCCATACACAAAGGGAGCCCTTAGTGTATGATCGGCGGCATGAACCCGACACCGGACACCACCGCCGCGATCCTGTACTGCCGTGTTTCCACCGAGGAGCAAGGGCGCGAAGGCGCATCCCTTCCCGCCCAAGAGGCGACCCTGCGAGAGGTCGCGAAGAGGAAAGGCCTCGACCCTATCGTCATCACTGACGTGGCGAGCGGAAAGAGCCTCAAACGTCCCGGCATCACGCGAGCACTCGACATGCTCGCCAAGGGAGAAGCCGGATACCTGCTCGCACTTCGCACGGACCGACTCTCACGCGACGTTCACGACCTGTCAGGACTCGCCAAGCGGGCCGAACGGGAACGATGGGCGATCATCCTGTCAGACATGGATATCGACACGTCGACCCCCATGGGAGACTTCACGCTCGGCATGTCGGTTCAGGTCGCACAACTCGAACGGAAGATGATCGGTCAACGCACCCGCGAAGGAATGGCACAGCGGAAAGCGGAAACCGGAAAGCACATGGGGCGGCGACGGGAGACAGACTCGGCAATCGTCCGCCGCATTCGAGAAGCCCGAGACGCCGGACTGTCCTACGCGAAAATCGCCGCCGCCCTCACCGACGAGGAAGTGCCAACCACGCGAGGCGGAACCAAGTGGTATGCCTCGACCGTCCGGTCAATCGACAAGAGCCTCGAACCCATCGACTGACAACAGCGACGACGATGACCCCCGGCGAGAACCGGGGGTCTTGTCATGCCCCGGGAGCCTCGGGGTGCCCACCGGTACATCCGGTGGGCTACAGGGCACCAGACAACTGGTGCCCACAGCAAACGTCCATTCTACGGCTCAAAACCAAAGCATCAGCGTAGGAAAACGAGAAGGAACAGGGTAGGGCCGGTGTCTCCCACCAGGCCGGGGGGTAACGTCCATAAACCAAAGCATCAGCGTAGGAAAACGAGACGGCCCTACAAACACGAATAGCGGGGGCCGCTAGACCCCCGCCATTCCATTCAGTCACTCACTCGAACGTAGGGCAGTGGTGAAACATTTGTTTCACCTGAACCCCAGGATCACAGATCATGGGGTACGCGACGCGTGATCGTCGCACGCTCGCCCTCAAGTTCACGCACCCGCTTCTGCCACTGCGAAGCCTCGGCAGGCAGCGACGCACGCGTCGCCTCCCGCATCCGATGCTCAGCCACATGCAAAGCATCCGCAATCCGCTGTTCCTCATGTGCAATCCATGAACCACGCTTAGACCGGCGCACCGTCTCCGCAGTCAAACCCTTATCCTCACGCGCAGCCTCGGCACGCACCCGTTGACGCTCCGCGTCAGCGGCACGAGCACGCTTATCGAACGGGGCAGGATCAAGCACCTGCACCGGCACCACCTGCGGCACCAACGTGCCGTCCACGCGCACATCATGCGCAGACGAACCACGCTGCACACGCTCATGCTTACCAGCATGACGCGCAAGCCGCGCACGCTTCTCCTGATAGCCGTACACGTCATCCACAAGATCATCCGCAAGACCCTGCACGGCCTCCACATATTCGTCCCGATGCCGCATAAGGCCCTCATAGGCTCCCTGCACTTCCGTAATCAAATCCGAAAGTTCAGCCTCGGCATGCGCATCCTCGGCAGCCCGCACACGCTCCTGCAAGGCCGCCGCTTCCGCATGGCGACGATCACGGACACGCGCTGCACGATCCGCCAGAACCGCGAGCCGCTGCACCTCAGCAACCGCACCATCAAGCGCATCACCCACGGCATCGACCGTCGCCTCACGAGCCGACTCGACCGCCTCCTCGGCAGCCTCAGCCGCCTTATCGGCGTCCACCCACACCTTGTAAGCGTCACGGTAAGCCGCGCTCGCCTCACGCAAAGCCCTAGCAGTCGCAACGCTAGCGTTCGTCTTCTTCTTCTCAGACAAGATAACTACCTTCACTCTCAAACAGAAAAGGGCCAGACCTTTCGAGGTCCAGCCCGCCAACAATCAACAAGTTAGCGCAGCCTATAAGGCTGCACGACACTCAAGCCGCGAACTCCACACGTTCACTCACCGTACTCAAATCTCCGCCAATAGGGCGAAGATCAACACGACGAGCACCAAGACCCGAACTCTCAGAATCAGTCAACGCCGACACCGCGTCAGCAATACGGGCACCCGCCACCGCAGGCGGAACCACACACACGCCCAAACCGCGACGGAAAACCGTCGCAGCACGCGCAGCACCATCACCCGAACCGCCAAAAACATTCACCCGCCAACCACTACCAGCACGGCCCAACATTTGAAACAGAACAGGCGAAGACCCGCCATGCTGAACAATCGCATCAGTCACAAAGAAATCACCGGCATTCAACGAATCAATAGTCTGCAATTCAATGCCGCCATGCTCGACGCTTGACGCGTCGGAATAAACCGCGCTCACTCGGAATCACACTCTAAAGCGTCAACAATCAAATCAACCAAAGCATAAGCATCATCAGCCGACAACACCAAAGGCGCGACCGGACCACGCAGAACCACACCACGCGAACGCGTCACATCAGCAATACGCGCAGGCGAAACCTTCAACCGCTTAAAACGTTGACGATTCGCCTCCGCAAAACGCGGCGGCTCAACAAACACATTCGACACAACAACCACCAATCCCCGGCCCTTTCAGGGGCCGGGATAACAAACAGCAAACGCGACAACACGACGAGAGAGAGACCGGACCTAAACCCCTCCGGGGCCGGTCCACCACGCGCACACCACCACCACGCTCGCCTAAGCCCCACCGGCTCACGAAAAAGCACATCCAGCCCACGTACCCCCTGCCCTCAACAGCGCATGCGAGGACAGGGGAGATAGGGTGCTCGCCCGCCCAATTACTAGGCGGACGGTAGGACGAGCGTGCCAGATTCACTAGGGTGCGGGAGGGAGTATCTCGACGTCGAGATAACTCTCCCAGTCACTAGTCCTGCGCATGCTCCGGCACTACCGGCATGCGCCCGAACGGGACCGACAACACTGCCGACGAAACCATAGAGAAGCGAGCCGCCTTAAGCGGTTCCTTTTCCACGAACTCATCGAAAAGGCGATTAGTGTAATCGACATCCATTTTGTAACTGCGGTTCCGTTCACTATTCGTCGGCTCAAGATGAAGCGGATTCACGCACTCTTTATTATCGCAAAGGTGGGACAATTCAAAACCATTCTTATGACCGCCAATGAAATAAGCGTAAGCCCAGCGATGCGCGTTCCACAGAATACCGCAATGGAACTGCGGTCGGCCATTGCCTTTATTCAGGCCACCAACCCACATTAGACAACCAGTCGCATAATCAGGAACAGTATTCTTGAAGAAGCGGGAAACCGCTTCCTGTAGAATCTTAGGATTCATGTCACGGAAAATACGGTCCTGGTGAAGGTGACAATATCCGCGTTCATTCTTCTTGCCCTTGCGACTACGACGCCACGCGTCGCACCCGTCCACGCTGCACTTACCGTGCGCGTGGAGTGCTTCACCCTTTCGGTGACGGTCGCACCAGCGACGCGGCACACCCTCGACCGCACGCAACGGCTTACCGCCGCGCTCCGTGTACGTAGTCCGCTCGCAGCCCGGACGGCTGCATGTCATCGTCTCTGCCATTAACGTAAGTTCCTTACTCAACTAGCATTCAAACAAGATCGAACGCGCTGCTACGCGTTCACCACAGGAAGATTCTCAACCCAAGAATCCAGACGCTCAGGCACGTACCGAACCTGACCGCCAACCTTCACGAAAGGTGGAGCGTCCGGCTCACGCCGGTTCTGCTTCAACCAATACGTTGACAATCCAAGATATTCGGAAGCCTCGGCTTCCGTCATGAGTCGCGGCACAGCCGCCTCCGTTCTCACGCGCATGCGCGTACTAGTAAGCCCCGGCTATCCGCCAACGCCGGGGCTGTAATCGACGACGGGCATCAGCCCGTCTGTTCCCTTCACCAACAACTCAAGCGAGGCCGCAGCCTCGCTATTGCATTCACTCAAGGATTCAGTAGTGCGAGGCCGGGGCCTCGCTACATTCACTCTCGCCCTTCACCGCCTCGGCGGCGGTGAGAAGCATCCACTAGTCAATGCCTCGCCCGTCAGGCGAGGAACATTCAGCGAGCGAAGAGCGAGCTTCTAGCTGCTCTCACGCCTTGTCGGCGTGAGCAACGAGCGAGCGAGTAGCGAGCACTCTCACCCATCCTCACCCCCTAAATCCCCCTAGGTTTCCCTCTCACCTATACAGTCATGTCACTCCGTCAGGCCAGGGACTCTCCACCTATACAGTACTGTGACTTTCCAGATTCGGGGACTCTCCACCTATACAGTACTGTCACTCTGTCAGACCAGGAACTCTCCACCTATACAGTAGTGTGACTATCTCGACCGATCGACCCTCTCACCTACTAAAGGTTGTTACTCTCGCGGATCAGGGACACCTGTTCGCCACCAGCGAACAAGAACCCACGCGCACGCACACGCGTAGGGGGCAGGACGCCAGATGTACTGGCGTCCATCCTACGGTTCAAAAACACGCTATCAGCGTAGGAAAACGAGAAGGAACACCACCGCCCCGGTAGTAGGTACCAGGGCCGGGGTGCTCGATCCGAAAACACGCGTACTACAGCAGGAATCAGAACAAACAGCGGGAGACCTCGAAACCACTGGTGCATCCACGGACACCATCTCCGATGGAGTCCTCAGGCATAGATCGAAGATCAATGCCGTCAGTGGTTGGTAGAGAACTGGATTCACCAGTTCTCACGACCGCGACGGCTCCAAGCCCGTCCGCGTGAAGATCGCCCCGTAGCCAAGGGCGAACGCTAACGCGTCGCCATGTCAGCAGGTGACCTACAATCACAGAGTGAACACAACGCCAGCACCCGCACCAGACCCCGCCGACATGAAGGGCATCACCGACTACGCGCAGACCGGGCAATGGGAACCCGGCAGCGACCGCATGCGGTGGCAAGCCCGCGTAGTGAAGAAAGTCAACGGCAAGCGCGTACAGCGTGCCCAGAACTTTCCGCACGTCGACCCTTCCGTCGACCCCACGGAAGGACTCGCCGCCGCCCAACAGTGGCGGCACGACACGATCCGACAGTTAGAGACCGGCGCACCCGCGCCACTGTCCCGCGACGAAAAGCAGATCAGCCTCAACGAGATATGGCAAGACTTCCGCACCATCAAGGCAACCAAGGGTGGACGCGGAGGACGGGGCCTCGCCGGTAACAGCCTCGCCGCGCTCGACAACCACTGGAAGCAGCGCGTCCAACCACGATTCGGTGAAGGGCCGATCCGATGGATCACCCCTACCGACGTTGAAACATGGATCGCGACATTCGGGGAGAAGCCCGCAGCCGAAGAACAAGCATTCAAACTGTTGCGCGAACTCACCGGGTACGCGCTCCGCAAAGGCTATATCCGCGTCGACCCGACAGTCGACGCCGACACCGGCAGGCCCTACCGGCGCGCCGACTACAGCGTCAACAACCACGCCGGAATCGCGCTCAGCAAGCGGCAAGTTCACCGCCTCGCCACCACGGCAGGCCCGGACGGCCTGCTAGTCCGATTCGCCGCCGCCACCGGTCTACGGTACGGCGAACTGCAAGCACTCCAAGTGTCAGACCTGTACCTCCCCGGTGGGTCCGCCCTCGACCACAAGGAACTGAACGGAGTCGTGACCGTCACCCGGTCACACTCCCGCATCGACGGCACCAAGGCGACGAAGAACACGAAAGCGCGACGCGTGCCGATCCCTCACCGGATCGCCGCAGACCTCCGCGACCACGTGAAAGGTCGACCAGCCGACGCGCACGTGTTCACCACCACGAAAGGCAACCGGCTACCGGACGGGTGGGCGAAAGTCGCCCCACGTCTAGACACACGCAAACGGGTACGCGGCACCACCGGACGCGGCACCGGGAAAATGAACGTGGGGGAGCGGGCACCACGCAAAGAAGGCGACACGTACACGCACATCAAACGCGAACCGTTCGGCAGATACGTGTACGCGTCCGCGCTCGCCGTCCACGAACTACAGTCCGCGCTCCACGTGGAACCGCCAGAAGTCGACCAAGACGGGCGAGCAACCTATGCAGGGCGAACCGCCGAAGCGGTCGCCACATGGAAGATGGGCGAAGGCCGCGACGACCTCGACCCGTTCAGCCTCGACCACGACGACGTGAGCACCCTCATCGGTCGCCCCGTCCAATACGACATGCAGGAAGGCGACGCCGACTGGCAACGCCCCGAAGACCTCCAACACCACAGCGAACTACCCGACGGGTACGAACGCCGAACGTTCGGCATCCACGACCTACGACACACCGCCGCGACACTCGCACTCAACGCAGGCGTCGCCCCGCAATACGTGCAAGTGATCCTCGACCACGCAACGGCAGAGTTCACGCTCGAACGGTACGCCGACGCGAACACCGCCGAAGGCATGCGGCACGTCGCCGCAGCCCTCGACCTGTGACAGACCCGGTGCACCGAGTGCACCCCGAGTGCACACAGCCCCTCGAATGCACCCCGAATGCACCCGAAAACACGTCCCAAACTTCCCACATGGTGAGAGTTACGCGAACGTAATAGATGTGTCAGGGCACGAGAAAGCCCCGGAAACTCGCGGTTTCCGGGGCTTCTCCCGTGTTGCGTAAGGGTCGGGCTAGCGGGATTTGAACCCACGACCTCTTGACCCCCAGTCAAGCGCGCTACCAAGCTGCGCCATAGCCCGGTCCGTCCGCCCGTTTTCCAACCGCGATCCCGCCGAGGTCTCCCTCCCGTGATCGCCGCGGTGCCGTGCGAACGCAGACAACACTACACAGGCTCCGAGGTGGCCTCCAAATCGAGAGGATGTGACGTGCGCCTCCCGGACGTCACACCGCCGGTGATCGGTCCGTCGTTAGCATGGAGGGAAGGCCGCACGCCCCGCTTCCCCGCGCTCCGCAGTCCCGCGCACCATGTACCGGAAGGACACCCGTGTCGGAATCCCGCCCCACCCGTGCCACCCGCGCCTCGCGGGGTCGCCGGTGGGTCGAGCGCGCCCGTGCGGTCGCGGAACGCCGGGTCATCTCCCGGGAGTACGACCGCCGGCCGCGGCAGTCCTTCTCCGAGTCGCTGCTGGCGGACCTGTGGCAGCGCACGCCCGAGCCGGACTACGAACTCGTCAAGGCCCGGAACCTGCCGCGTGGGACCACCTCCCGGATCGTCTTCGCGCTCATCGCGGTCGTCCTCGGCTTCGCCCTGGCCGTGGCGGTCGTCCAGCTCACCCGGGTGCAGGCCGGCGGTGGTCCCGAGGCGGCCCTGGCCCAGCGGATCCACGACGGTCAGGCGGCCAACACGCAGCTGGCCGAGGACAACGAGACCCGGTCCCTGGCGGTCGACGAGGCCCGGGAGGGATTCGTCGGCGACGAGTTGGAGGAGGCACTCACAGGCCTGGAGACCGCCGCGTCCGTCGACGAGGTCACCGGTGACCTCACCGTCGTGACACTCGCCGACCAGAAGGTGGGGCCCGAAGGTGCCCAGAGCGCGGCGGAGGCGAACAAGGTCCAGGACATCGATCTGCGCACCGTCGTCAACGGCCTGTTCGTCGCCGGTGCCACCGCGGTGGACGTGAACGGTCACCGCATGACCTCGACCTCCTCCATCCGCGCGGCCGGGGGCGCGATCCTCGTGAACTACGATCCGATCGCCCCTCCCTTCACGGTCCGTGCGCTCGGGGGCGAGGACCTGACCGAACGGTTCGAGGTCGGGGCCTCGGCGCGGTACCTCGGCCTGCTCGCCGACGAGTACGGCATCACCTCGACCCTCACCCGCACCGAGGGCACCCTGCCCGCCGCGGAGGTCACGACACCCCGCTACGCGGTCCCCGCCGACGACGCCGAGGTGCTCCCCACCGGACTCCTCCCCGCGCCGTCCGCCGAGCCCTCCGCACCCGCTGCTGCACCGACTGAAAGGAGCCGCCCGTGATCGCCATCCTGGGCCTCGCCCTCGGGGTCTTCCTGGGCATCGTGCTCGACCCCGCCGTGCCCCCGGCCATCCAGCCCTATCTGCCGATCGCGGTGGTCGCGGCGCTCGACGCGCTGTTCGGCGGTCTGCGGGCCGTCCTCTCGGGGACCTTCGACGACCGTGTCTTCGTCGTCTCCTTCTTCTCGAACTCGCTCGTCGCCGCGCTCATCGTGTTCCTCGGCGACAAGCTCGGCGTGGGGTCGCAGCTCTCCACCGGGGTGGTCGTCGTCCTCGGCATCCGCATCTTCACGAACGCGGCCGCCATCCGTCGCCAGTTGTTCCGCGCATGACGACGCCCCGCGGACCCGAGGACGAGACCCGGGCGACCCCTACCGCTGCCGAGGCCTCCTCCCCGGAGCAGAGTCCCGTCGCGGGCCGACCTGCGACGGGAGGCCCCGGTGAGGAGAGCCCCGCGGAGCATAGCGCTGCAGAGGAGAACCTCGCCGAGGGAATCGCGGCGGAGGTGGACCCGGCGCAGGTGGGCCCGGCCGAGGTGGGCCCGGGGGAGGGCGCCTCGGGAGCGGAGAGCGCCGTGCCGGCGCGCGGACGACGGGAGGAGTCCCGGCGGCGGGAACGGCGGGAGCCGGTCGGCCCGACCCCGGAACCCGAGGACGCCGGGACGAAGAAGGACGCCAGGGCGCGGCTGTGGACGGTGCTCACGGTCGGGCACCCGCGGTCCCAGGTGCTCGCGGGGGCCCTGTGCCTCGTGCTCGGTTTCGCCCTCGTCGCGCAGATCCGGCAGACGGAGGACTCGGGGTTGGAGCAGCTCTCCGAGCAGGAACTGCTGCGGATCCTCGAGGACGTCGACTCCCGGAGCGAACGTCTGCAGGAGGAGGCCGAGGGTCTCGAGGCGGACGAACGTGACCTGGAGTCCGGTTCCGACCAGCGGGCCGCGGCGATCGCACAGTCCGAGGAGAGGGCCCAGGCCCTCGCGGTGCTCGCCGGAACCGTCCCCGTGACGGGACCCGGCGTCGAGATCCGGGTGGGTGGCGGCGACGAGGGGCCGGCGCTCACCGCCGCCACGGCCGTGACCCTCGTGCAGGAACTGCGGGACGCCGGCGCCGAGGCCATCGCCTTCGGGGACGTCCGGGTGGTCGTGCAGACGGCCTTCACTGAAGATCGTGAGGGGACCCTGCGGGCCGACGGGCAGGCGTTGCCCGGGGTCGTCACCGTCACCGCGATCGGTGAACCGGAGACCCTGTCGGTGGCGATGAACATCCCCGGCGGGGTCGCGGACACGGTCCGGAGCCGTGGGGGAGTGTTCGAGGTCGAGACCCGGGAGTCCGTCGACATCGACGCCGTGGTCGACGCGGACACCCCCTAGCGGATCCGGATGGGTCCGTGGGCAACGGAACGGCCACGGACTCCGACGATTCCTGCAGGGTTGATGGGGGTGGTCCCCGTATATATGGAGAATCAGTGACGTTTCCGTTGCCCGAATGTTATTGAAGCTCGTGATGCGGTTATGCTGGTGGTCACCGAACGGTGGACGCCGGTCGGTGCCGCCCACGTGCTCCCCGCACGGGCCCGAGTGACCGGGCAGGGTACGTCGTCCCACGTGGGTCGACCGGGCACGGATACGGCAGCTGATACGTCACGAGTGGAAAGCGAGGGGGCCTGATGTCACAGCAGCACTATCCTCAGAACGATCCGGGCGCGGCTCAGGCTCCGCAGACCGGCAACGAGGAGGGCGCGCGCGAGGCGAAGCCCTTCCCCTTCAGCCCCTGGGCCCCGGAGAACGCGCCGCAGGCGCCGGGTACCGGGCAACAGGGTGAGCAGGGCGCGGGCGAGACCCCGCAGTCCGGTTCCGCTCCCCAGCCGTGGCAGCAGGACGCCCCGCAGTCCGGTTCCGCTCCCCAGCCGTGGCAGCAGGACGCCCCGCAGTCCGGTTCCGCTCCCCAGCCGTGGCAGCAGGACGCCCCGCAGCAGGCGCCGCAGTTCGATCAGGGTCGGCAGTTCGGACAGGGTCAGTTCTCCGAGCAGGGCGAGGCCCGGTTCGACCAGGCCGCGCCGTCCGACGGGAACCCGCAGTACGGTCAGGGTTCCGCTCCCCAGCCGTGGCAGCAGGAGGCCCCGCAGCAGCAGGCACCCCAGGCGCCGCAGTTCGGTCAGACCCCGCAGAGCCCTCAGTTCGACCAGGGTCAGCAGTACGGTCAGAACCCGCAGTTCGACCAGGGTCAGCAGTACGGTCACGGTTCCGCACCGCAGCCCTGGCAGCAGGAGTCCCCTCAGCAGGCCGCCCCGCAGCAGTGGCCGCAGCCCGCGCCCGCCCCCGACCAGCAGTCCTGGCAACAGGACCCGAACGTCTGGCAGCAGGATCCGCAGGCGGGCCAGGCCCCGGCACAGCAGTGGTCGGATGCCCAGACGCCGGTGACCCCGGCCCAGCCGCAGCCGCCCGTCGATGTGCAGGGTCAGCCCGGTGGTGCGCCGCAGGGTCAGCCCGGCTCGCAGGGTCCGCTCACCACCGGTGACTACGTCATCACCGACCCGCGCACCGGTGAGGTCCACGCCGTCCCCGACCTCGCACAGTTGCAGGAGACCGACGCGCTCCTCGTCGTCGTCTCCGGGCCCGACGCCGGTGCCCAGATCCTCCTCGACACGGACGTCGTCACCGTCGGCCGCAGCCCCAACGCGGACATCTTCCTCGACGACGTCACCGTCTCCCGCAAGCACGCGGAGTTCGTGCGGACCCCCACGGGCTTCACCCTGCGGGACACCGGCTCGCTCAACGGCACCTACGTGGGCCGGCAGCTCATCGACTCCATCGACCTGCAGAACGGTGCCGACGTCCAGATCGGCAAGTTCCGCATGATCTTCCAGCAGCGCCCGCGCACCTCCTGAGCGTTCTCGCGACCGCATCACACCGCCCGGTGACCTCCCAGGTCACCGGGCGGTGTGCGTCTGCTCTCCCTTCGGCCGTGGGCGCCTCGCGGCGTCGGGGTGGTCCGATAGGGTGGAGGCATGGCACCCATTCCAGTCGAAGTCGTCGGTGTGCGGATCGAGTTGCCGGCCAACCAGCACGTGTTGCTGCTCAAAGCCGTCCACCGTCCGCACTACCTGCCCGTGTGGATCGGTGCGGCGGAGGCGAACGCCATCGGGATCGCCCAGCGGGGTCTGGCACCGCCACGCCCGCTCAGCCACCACCTCATGCTCGACATCCTCGAGTCCTACGGTGCCTCTCTCGACCAGGTCGTCATCACCGGTCGTGAGGGACATTCCTTCCTCGCTGAGATCCGGACCTCGGACGGGAAGACCATCAGCGCCCGTCCCTCCGACGCCGTGGCCATGTCGCTCATCGCCGACTGCCCGGTCTACGCGGAGGAGGAGCTCGTCAAGACCCACGGCATCGAGGCCCCCGACGCCGACGAGGACGAGGTCGACCGGTTCCGGGACTTCCTCGACCACGTGTCCCCGGAGGACTTCGAGGGCTCCTGAGGGGCTCCTCGGGCACGCCTTCCCCGCGTCCGGGCGCTCGACCCACCGACCGCGGACCCGCCACGTGACGGACCGACCTGCGCCGGGTCCGGGGTGTGGTGCATGATACGTCCACCGGATCGAGTGATCCGGCGACCATACGCACATTCCGACACCGAGGACGTACCGTGACTCTCGACGTCAGCCCCGTCTACCAGACGGCGGGCAACCTGGAAGCCAGTGACGAGACCGTGGCGGGCCTGGACGCCTGGCGGTCCATGGACCCGCTCCAGCAGCCCACCTATCGTGACGCGGCCGAACTCGAGGCCACCCTCGACCGTCTGCGCAAGTACCCGCCGCTCGTGTTCGCCGGTGAGGCCGACCACCTCAAGGACCGGATCGCCGCCGCGTCGCGCGGTGACGCCTTCGTCCTCATGGGTGGGGACTGCGCGGAGACCTTCGCGGACGCGACGGCCGACAAGATCAGCCGACGGATACAGACGATCCTGCAGATGGCCGCGGTGCTCACCTACGGCGGTTCCGTACCCGTCGTGAAGCTCGGCCGGATGGCCGGGCAGTTCGCCAAGCCGCGCTCGGCCGACACCGAGACCCGGGACGGGGTCGAACTGCCCTCGTACCGCGGCGACATCATCAACGACCACCCCTTCACGGAGGAAGCCCGGCGTCACGACCCGGCCCGGCTCGTGGAGGCGTACCAGGTCTCGGCGTCGACGCTCAACCTCATCCGCGCCTTCACCACCGGTGGCTTCGCGGACCTGCGACTCGTCCACACGTGGAACCGCGGTTTCCTCGCCTCGAACCCCAACTACCAGCGGTTCGAGGTCATGGCGCAGGAGATCGACCGGGCCCTGAAGTTCATGGAGGCCTGCGGGACCGACTTCGGTGCGATGAAGCAGGTCGAGTTCTTCGCCTCCCACGAGGCGCTGCTGTTGGAGTACGAACGGGCTCTCACCCGGATCGACTCCCGGACCGGTGCGCCCTACGACACCTCCGGCCACTTCCTGTGGATCGGGGAGCGGACGCGGCAACTCGACTCCGCCCACGTCGACTTCCTGTCGCGGGTGCGCAACCCGATCGGTGTGAAGCTCGGGCCCACGGCCACCGCCGAGGACGCGCTGCGGCTGGCGGAGAAGCTCGATCCCGAGGGCGAACCCGGACGCCTCACCTTCATCACCCGGATGGGCGCGGCGGGGATCCGTGAGCACCTGCCGACCCTGCTCAAGGGTGTGGGCAACGAACTGCCGCACGTCACGTGGATCTCCGATCCGATGCACGGCAACACGATCACCTCGCAGAACGGCTACAAGACCCGCCGGTTCCAGGACATCATGGACGAGGTGGCCGGGTTCTTCGAGGCGCACGACGAGGCCGGGACGGTCCCCGGTGGTCTGCACATGGAGCTCACCGGCGACGACGTCACCGAGGTGCTCGGTGGCGCCCAGGAGATCGACGAGGAGGGACTGCGCCGGCGCTACGAGACCCGCGTCGACCCGCGCCTCAACCACGACCAGTCCCTGGAGATGGCCTTCAGCGTCGCGGAGTACCTCAAGGCGCACCACACCTCCTGAGGTCCACACCTCCTGAGGTCCTCCCCGCGGACACCACCCAGGGTGACGGCGGGGGACCGCTGATCGTTGTCGACCTCGACGGATTGCCCGGGGTCGACCCGGGTTTCGGGAGGTCCGAGGGGACGGGATATGTTGGATCCCGTCCCCTCGGGCGTCCGGCGACCCCGGACGTCCTCGACCTTCCTGAACCCAGGAGTCCCCACCCCATGATCGATCTGCGATCCGACACCCTCACCCTGCCCACCGAGGACATGCGCGCCGCCATGCTGCGCGCACCCGTGGGCGACGACGTCTACCGCGAGGATCCGACGATCAACGCCCTGGAGGAGAGGGTCGCGGACCTGTTCGGCATGGAGGCCGCGCTCTACTGTGCGTCCGGCTCGATGACGAACATGCTCGGGATCGCCGCCCAGGTACCCCGGGGCTCCGAGGCACTGTGCGAGTCCCAGTCGCACATTGTGCGGGCCGAGTGCGGATCCCACGCGGCACTCGCCGGTGTCACCACCCGCACGTGGGTCTCCCCGGACGGCACCTTCGACGCCGCCATGCCGCTGTCGATGGTGAGCGAGCCGCGCGGGTACAACCAGGTCGGCACCACGGTGATCGAGGTCGAGAACTCCCACAACTTCGGGGGCGGCCGGGTCGCCGACATCGACCAGTTGCGCACTCTGTACTCGGCCACCCGTGACCTCGGCGTGAGCGTCCACGTCGACGGCGCACGACTGGGCAACACCGTCGCGGCGACCGGCATCTCCTTCGCGGAGTACGGTGCGCTGGCCGACTCCGTCTCCCTGTGCCTCTCGAAGGGTCTGGGCGCACCCGTCGGGTCCGTGCTCGCGGGCTCCGCCGAGGTGATCGAGGAGGCACGTCTGCTGCGCAAGCGCTACGGCGGCGGCATGCGCCAGGCCGGGATCCTCGCCGCCGGGTGCCTGTACGCCCTCGACCACCACGTCGAACGGTTGACCGAGGACAACGCCCACGCCCACGACATCGCCACGGCCGTGGCCGAGGTCGCCCCGGGCGTCGTCGACCCGGCGGTCGTCGAGACGAACATCGTCTTCTTCGACTTCACGGACACCCCGGTCTCCGGGACGGACTTCGCCGCGGCCGCCGAACGCGAGGGCGTGCGGACGACCGCGATGAGTTCTCAGAAGGTCCGGATCGTCACCCACCTCGACGTGAACGCCGACGACGCGCTCAAGGCCGGGGAGATCCTGGCCCGCACGGCCCGCGACCTCCTCGCCTGACCCGGGTCAGGCGCCGCCGGAGCCGTCTGCCGGGCGCTCGTCCGGGTCGCCCCCGTCGCCGGAATCGGGGGCGGCGGCCGGGCCGGTGCTCACCGTGAGGATGACGAGGGTGTCCTCCTCGACGTGTTCGCCCGCGGCCGGGTACTGGGAGACGACCTTGCCGGCGGGGACGGAGTCGTTCGACTCCTCCTCGCGGGCGACCTTGAGGCCCTCCTTGGTGAACTTGGGCCAGGCGCTCTCGTAGTCCAGGCCGGTGACGATCGGCAACTCGATCGTCTCGACCCCCTTGGACACCGTGAGGTCGACCCCGGTGTTGGCCTCGACCTCGGAACCGGCGGCCACCGACTGGTCGATCACCTGCCCGGCGGGCACCGTCGAGGAGAACTCCTCGGTGACGGCACCGGCGACGAGGCCGTTCTCCCGCAGGGCCTGTCCGGCCTCCGCCTCGGTCCGACCGCCGAGGTCCGGGACCGCGAAGAGCTCCACGCCCTTCGACACGTAGAGGGTGACCGGGGAGTCAGCGTCGAGTTCGGTGCCCGCTGCCGGTTCGATCCGGACGACCTTGCCGGCCGGGATCTCGGAGTCGAACACCTCGTTCGTCACGGGGTCCAGACCGGCGCTCTCGACGGTGGACTCGGCATCGGCGAGTTCCTGGCCGGCGCTGATCGCAGGGACGTCCGCCGTGCGCGGACCGAGGGTCGAGAACCCCCAGCCGGCGAGCCCGAGCGTAAGGACGGCGGCGGCGAGTACGAGCAGTGGCTTCTTCCGGGCCCGGCGCGGGTGGTGCTCGTCGGTGGCAGGCATGCCGACCGCCGCGGCGTCACCGGCGATCCCGGCCCTGACCTCGACGGTGTCGCCCGCCTCGTCCGAGCCCACGGACGCAGCCGCAGCCGAACCCGTGGTCGCAGCTGCCGCTGAACCCGCACCCGCAGCATCCTCCGGACCCGTACCCGTACCGGTGCGCTCGTCCGGACCCGTCGCCGGATCCTCCTCGGAGGCGAGGTACGGGATCTCGTCCGTGCCGGAACGACCCGAGGGTGTCGGGTCGGCGGGCGCCTCGGCGGCGTGGGCCTCGTCCTCGACGGGGATCGTCGCGGTGATGACCGGGGTGCCGGGGGCGGGTGCCGGTTCGTGGCCGGTGGGGGAGAGGTCGAGGTCGGCGTGGCTCATCTCCGCGCGGGCCTCGGCGAGTGCCCGGCGCAGCTCGGTGGCCGTCTGCGGGCGGTCCTCGGGGTCGCGGGAGGTCGCCCACAGGACGAGTGCGTCGAGCAGCGGGCTGAGTTCGGGCACGAGATCCGAGGGGGCGGGCACCTCGTCGTGCACGTGGCGGTAGGCGACCTGGATGGGCACCTCGTCGGTGTAGGGCTGCTGGCCCGTGAGCATCTCGTAGAACATGATGCCGAGCGTGTACAGGTCCGTCCGGGCGTCCGCGCCGGCGCGGGTGACGAGCTCGGGGGCCACGTACCCGACGGTGCCGATGAGCGTCTTCGTCGTCGTCGAGTTGCTGATGCTGCGGGCCAGCCCGAAGTCGGCGAGCTCGATCCGACCGCCGACCCCCAGCAGCACGTTGTCCGGCTTGAGGTCGCGGTGGATGAGTCCGGCGGCGTGGACGGCCTCCAGGCCGGCGAGCACCGAGTCCATGACGACGATCGCCTGGCGCGGCGTGAGCCGCCCGCGGTGTTTGAGCTCCTTGCGCAGGGTCACCGAGGGCAGGTACTCCATGACGAGGTACACGACGTCACCGTCGGTGCCCTGGTCGGTGACGGACACGAGGTTGTCGTGGTCGAGCGACATGGCGGTGAGCGCCTCCCGCCGGAAGCGCTCGACCATCGTGTCGTCGCCCGCCAGGTGGGCGTGCATGACCTTCACCGCCACCTCGGTGTCGGCGGCGAGGTCGGTGGCGCGGTAGACCATCGCCATGCCGCCCCGGGCCACCACCGCATCGACCCGGTACCGTCCGTCGAGGACGAGTCCCAGGACGGGATCACGCAGTGAAGTCGTCATCGGATCATCCGTTCGTCAGGCGTGCCTGTCCTTGAGCACCTGGATGTTGCGGACATAGCTCTTCGTGTCGGTGTACATGCCGTGCTCGCGGACGGAGCCGAGACCCTGGTAGTACCCGGCCAGCGCCTGCGACTCGTCCTCGGCGTTGGCGAGCAACCACCGGAGGATCGCGACCCCGGCGACGATGTTGTCCCCGGTCTCCAGCAGGTTGAGGTCCTCGCCGGTGAGCGCCTCGGCCCAGTCACCGGAGGTCGGGATCACCTGCATGACGCCGATCGCGTTGGCCGGGGAGACGACCCCCTGCTGGAAGCCCGACTCCTGTTCGGCCACGGCGAGTGCGAGTGCCGGGTCGACGCCCATCTCGGTCGCCGTCGTCTCGATCATCTGCTTGGCCTCGTCCTTGCTCGGCAGGTCGAGCTGCTGGAGCGTGTGCTTGTTCCGCCGGGCGGAGTCGTGCACCTCGTCCGGGTACTCCCGGCCCTCGAAGGACTTGGGCAGTTGCGGCAGTTCGTCCTCCGGGACGTCCTCGGCCGCACGGCTGCTCGTCGCGCCGTTGCCCGACAGCGCGAGCACCTCGCCGATGTGGATGACGGTCGACGAGCCCATCGCGTTCGCCTTCTGCAGGTCCGCGACGGTCGTCCCGTACTTCTCCGCGATCCCGCCGAGCGTGTCCCCGGCCTTCACCGTGTGGCCCGAGGGCGCATGGGCCGTCTCGTGGTTCTTCTCCGGCAGGCTGAGCACCTGCCCGATCCGGATGTGGTCGAGGTCGGTGATCCCGTTGAGCTCGACGAATGCGGGCACGGACACCCCGTACTTCGCGGTGATGCCGAGCACGGAGTCGCCCTCCCGGACCTGGTGCGTCCGCCCGCCGTGGCTCACCGGGACCGCCTCGGTGACGGTACCCGAGGTGAAGCCCGGCGTGAGCGGGGTCAGCTGCCGCTGCCCCGGGGCGTGGTTGCCGGCCGGCGCCTCGGGGGCGTGGGCGACGGTGTCGGTGGTGTCCGCATGGGCGTGCGTGGCGGGCCAGGTCGTGCCGGTGAGGGTGGACCCGGCGAGGACGGCGGCGGCGAGGAAGGGGGCGGTCGCCCGGACACCGGACGTGTCCTTGGTCTCTTTCACCGTCTCCTGGCCCGTCCCCGTGGCGCCGGTCGGCGCGGGGCCGTCCGGGGTCGCCCGGGACGGACGCTGCACCGCACGGTCGTGCTGGGTCGTCCGGGTCGGCCGGTCACGCGGGGTGGTCCGGTCACGCTGGGGGCCGGTACGCCGGGCGAAGGCCGGGCGAACGGTCGACGAGCTCATGGGTCACCTGCAGTTCATAGGGGGGAAGCGGGCTGCGGGGGCCTGGTACGTGTCCTCACTCTACGGAAACGCGGGCCCGCAGCCCGGGCAGGCGGGCTCCGGCGTGTCGTCCGCGGGCGTGGGTGGACGCCTAGACTGGTCCGCGTGAGTGAAGAGAACGGTGTGAGTGAAGAGAACGGTGTTGTCGAAGACGCCAGTGTCATCGAGAACGACGGTGTGAGCGAGGGGGCGGGGCTCGACCTCGTCGACGAATGGCTGACCCTGCCCGACATCGCGGAGGGCACCGGCCTGGGCATCTCGAAGGTGCGCCGACTGCTGGAGGAACGCGCCTTCGTGGGGGTGAAGACCGGCAGCCCGAAGGTGCTGCGCGTCCCGGCCGCGTTCATCGTCGACGACCGCCCGGTCAGGCACCTCAAGGGGACGATCCACGTCCTCGAGGACGCCGGGTTCACCGACGAGGAGGCGATCGTGTGGCTGTTCACGCCCGACGACACCCTCCCGGGCCGCCCGATCGACATGCTGCGGGCCGACAACAAGGGTGAGGTCCGCCGCCGCGCCCAGGCCCTGGCCTTCTGAGTGGCTCCGCCTGAGGCGCTCTGTCTGAGGCCCTTCGCGGGCACGGAGCCGCCCCGTGTGGGCACGGGCCCGTGAGTGCGAGGAGGATGTCGTTCGACAGGGCAGATGTCTCGTAGTCATGCAGGACTGCGAGACATGAGTCCTGCGAAACGACATCGTCCTCGCAATCACCCGCGTCGACTTCCGTCGCGTCGGGAGATCAGGCGTCGCGGAATGTGAGTTTCCCGACGTAGGCGTCGAGGAGCGCGCGGTCGGATCCACCCAGACCCACGAGCCCGGACAGGTCGGACAGGCCGGTCCGGGCTCGCTCGGTCTCCACCCGGATCTCCTCCTCGAAGCGGGCCAGTGCCCCGGAGTCACGGACGATGTCCGCCAGTGCCGACACCTCGGCGTCGGTGAGGTCCGGCGCCCCGAGGCGGGCGGCGAAGTGCGCGGCCGCCGCCGGGTCCCCGGCCGCGTGGAGTGCCGAGAGCGCGTACCCGACGAGGACGGTCTTCTTGCCCTGGCGCAGGTCGTCGCCGGCGGGTTTGCCGGTGCGCGCGGGGTCGCCGTAGACGCCCAGTTCGTCGTCGCGCAGCTGGAAGGCGCGGCCGAGCGGCAGGCCGAAGGCCGAGAGCGCCCGCAGGAGTGCGTCCCCCGCGGCCGAGGCGCCCTCGGCCTCGGCGAGACCGAGCGCCGCACCGAGGAGGAAGGGCTGTTCGACCGAGTACTTGGCGGACTTGTAGGTGAGGACCTCGTAGGCGCGGGCGGCGATGTCCTCCCCGGTGCCGGGATCCCCGTCGGCGGGGACGGCCTCGAGGCGGACGTCCAGGTACTGCCCGACCATGACGTCGCGGCGGAAGTCGTCGTGGGCGGCGAGCACCCGGGGATCGGCGAGGCCGGGCAGGCCGGAGCGGGTGTAGACCTCCTCGCTCAGTGACAGGCAGAGGTCTCCGGCGATGATCCCGGCTCCGGTGCCGTGGAGGGCCGCGGAGCCGGACCAGTCGGCCGCGGCGTGGGCGGCCCGGAAGTGGGCGTGGACGGCCGGTGCACCCCGCCGGGTGTCGGAGTCGTCGATGATGTCGTCGTGGACGAGCGCGGCGGCGTGGAAGAGCTCGACGGAGGCCGCGACCCGGGCGATACCGGGCAGATGCGCGTGCTCGGCCACCCGGACGCCGCGCCCGAGCTCGTAGCCCCACCATGTCGCCATCGCCCGGATCCGCTTGCCCTTGGCCGCGAAGGACCGGACGGGATCGAGGAGCTCACCGGCGACGGGGGAGATCCCGGCCAGGAGTTCCGCGGCACGGTCGAGTTCCGCCTCCAGGGCCTGGTCGACGTGGGCGACGAGCGGGGCGGGATCGGTGAGAAGGGGAACCGGGGCGGACCCGGGGGAGTCGGGCGTCACGGGACGACCACGCCGCCGACGGTGACCAGGTGGACGCCCTTCTCACCGGGCTTGCCGGAGACACTCACCGAGACGGTCTGGCCGTTCTCGACCTCGTGGAAGGTCTGGCGCAGCACGCCACCCATCCAGGAGCGGTCACCGACGGGCTCGAAACCGGCCTCGCCGAGGGACTCGACGTAGAACTCGATGATCGGGTCGGGGTGTTCCTCGGTCTCCATCACCAGGCTCGCCGAGACCATCCCCTCCGGGATCTCCTGCTGCTCGACCGGCTCGGCCGTCGGTTCCTCGCCGGGGACGGCGCTCGGTGCGGCCTCGGCCTCCGGGTCGGGCTCGGCGAAGGACGACTGCACGATCGTGCTGTCCGGGAACTGCTCGATGACCTCCGGGAAGTCGGCGACGATCGCGCCGTGCGTGACGGAGACCCCGGGCACGGTGGCCGAGCGCGGCTCGCTCGTCGTCTCGACGGCCGAGGGCGTGGGCGCGGGATCCTCTCCCTGGTCGGGGCCTGTGCAGGCGGCCAGCAGCAGGGATCCGGCGAGGACCGGGAGAAGAAGACGAGAGGCGGGTACCATGCCGCTCAGGATACCTGGGGAGGGCGATGAGCCGAAAGCAACTGGCACGCTCGGGCGGGGACCTCACGACCCTGGGCAGCGACGACACCGGGTGTGTGATCCTGCACCTCGACATGGACTCCTACTTCGTGTCCGTCGAGCTGCTGAGCCGTCCGCACCTGCGGGGCCGCCCCGTGATCGTCGGCGGGTCGAGCGGCCGCGGGGTCGTCGTGTCCGCCAGTTACGAGGCCCGCGAGTACGGCGTCCACGCCGCCATGCCGATGGCCCGCGCCGTCGGTCTGTGCCCACAGGCGGTCGTCATCCCGCCCTCCCGGGGCCTCTACGGGGAGTACTCCCGCCAGGTGTTCGACATCATCGGCCAGGTGACGCCCACGTTCTCGAAGGTGAGCGTCGACGAGGGGTTCATCGACGTCTCCGGCGCCGTCCGCCGCCTCGGGTCGCCCGCCCGGATCGCCGCGGACCTGCGCCACCGGATCCGGGAGCGCACGGGGCTCGTCGCCTCCGTCGGGGTGGCGGCGACCCTCGTCGTGGCCAAGCTCGCCAGCGGCCGGGCCAAGCCCGACGGTCTCCTCGTCGTGCCCGCGGCCGAGGTCGACCGGTTCCTGCGCCCCATGCCCGTCGAGGCGATGCCCGGCGTCGGCGCCCGGACCCAGGAGACCCTCGCCCGGTACGGGATCCGCACGATCGGCGACCTCGCCGACACCGACCGGCACTGGGCCGGCCGCACCCTCGGCGCCTGGGGCCACACGCTGTGGGACCACGCCCACGGCATCGACGACCGCGACATCCACGGCGGGGCCGTCAAGGACCACAGCGTGAGCGCCGAGCACACCTTCGAGACGGACCTCACCGACCTCGACCGGATCGAGAAGGAGCTCCTCCGCCTGGCCGACGACGTGGCCCGCCGCCTGCGGAAGGAGGGCAAGACCAGTGCGTCCGTGGGACTCAAGTACCGGCTGCCCGACTTCACCACGCTCTCCCGGTCCGTCACCCTGCCCGCGCCCACCGACCTCGCCGCCGAACTCCACGGCGCCCTCCTGCCGGCGCTCCGCAGGCTCTTCCGCGAACGCCCCGGCGGCGTGCGCCTGCTCGGGCTGCGCGCCTCCGGGCTCGTCGACCTGGCCGCGAGCGGACGTCAGACGACGCTCGACCTCTTCGCGGACGGTCCCGCGCCGTCCGCGTCGTCCACGTCGTCCGGTGCGGGTTCCCCCACCTCCGATCCATCCGCCGCCGAGGCGCCCCGCCCGGGGGCCGACCACCCACACTCCGCCGCCGCGCCCGCTCCCGCGCGGCCGCCGGCCCGGAACCCGGAAGGGCGCCGTGAGGCGGAGGTCGCCCTCGACGCGGTGCGGGCCCGGTTCGGCACCGGGGCGATCGGCGCGGCCTCGCTGTTGCCGGGCCAGGACGAGGATCCCGAGACCGACCGGTTCGACCCGCACGACGCCTCCCGGCCGAAGTTCCGGGGACGGGCCACCCGGCCGGAGGAGTGAACGGCGTGTATCCCACCTGGTAGTCGGCTGCGAACGGTGACCGAATCGTCACACCCGGGATGCCGAGCAGGGGTCGTGGCGACTATCATGGGTGTGCGTTCAATCCACGGAGCGGGGAACACGTCCCGGCGCCCGTGAAGGATGCGTCAGTACGCCGAGGTGATGACCACGAGGGGGATCGGATGCCACTCTCCGACCACGAACAGCAGCTGCTCGACCAGCTCGAGAAGCAGTTGCGCAGCGAGGACCCTCGCTTCGCCCGGTCGATCGCGGACACCGAGGCGCGGGAAACCGCGTCCGCCGGTGGCCAGATCTCGGCCAAGCGGTTCGTCATCGGTGTCCTCATCGCGATCGGTGGCCTGGTCGTCACCGTCGGAGCGATCCTGCTCGGGATGCCCTGGGCGGTCGTCGGAGGCGTCGCCGGGTTCGCCCTCATGGTCGCCGGTGGTTGGTACATGATGGCCGGTGGTGGCGCCGAGAAGGCGGAGACGAAGGACGGCAAGGCCGGGAACAAGGGCTCCGGCGCCAAGGGGACTGCGGGCAAGCCCGCCCGCCCCGCCAAGAAGGGCTTCATGGAGAACATGGAGGACCGCTGGGAGAAGCGCAGCCGCGGCGAGTGACCCCACCCCACACCTACGACCCGAGCCCCCGTCGCGAGCGCGAAGGGGGCTCCGTCGTATCCGGGGGCAGCGATCGGGACGTGGACGCGCTGTGTGGTGTGGCCGCGCTATTCGATCGAATAGCGCGGCCACACCACACAGCGCGTCCACGTCCCGATCGCTGCCCCCGGATACGACGGAGCCCCCTTCGCGCTCGCGACGGGGGCTCGGGTCGTAGGTGTGGGGTGGGGTCACTCGCCGCGGCTGCGCTTCTCCCAGCGGTCCTCCATGTTCTCCATGAAGCCCTTCTTGGCGGGGCGGGCGGGCTTGCCCGCAGTCCCCTTGGCGCCGGAGCCCTTGTTCCCGGCCTTGCCGTCCTTCGTCTCCGCCTT